>CAYNUM010000380.1:0-3364 GCA_964400025.1 uncultured Croceivirga sp. | reverse complement strand
AAGCAACCAAAAGAACTCTGGATTCGCAAACTGTACATTCTCAAACATCAAGCTTCTGTTTTTACATCAATTGACGCGGTTATGCGCTGAATAATTTGTTCTGCATATTCATCCCCATCTAACCAAGTCATTATTATCTGTTGCTGAAAACCAGTACCGCCAAAAAGTAGAATGGAGTACTTAGTTCGTACATTTTCGTTCGATTCGGGCACCTTCATTTGATATGACCCGAAAGTTTTCAACCCCTGAACACCACTTTTGGTATAGGCATCTTCATTTTTTGCAATCAAATTTCTAGCCCCCTTCTTTTCTAATGACAACAATACACCTTCCACATTTTTTTGAAAGTCAACGGGTTTTCCATTTGAAAAAGACATTGAAGATACCGAAACGGAAAACAACCCATCAAAATCGGTTATTCCAAATAACTGAGCACTTTGAATACTGTCTGCTGGGTTGAACTCGCCAAGTTCTTTACGAATCAGAACCTTTGGGGTTTCAAGGTCGATGGGAGGATAGCCATAAGAACTGGTAACCCATTCCCCTTCCAATAGTGTTTTAGTAGGATGTCGCAATACCGTATCCTTTACGTCTTTGAAACCGTAAATGGCAATTGAAGTTCCGAGACCCAAAACAACTAAGCCCGCTAGAACTGCCGCTGCTGCATAAATTCGTTTTCTCTTTCTCTTTCGTTCCAATTCTTCCAAATAGGACTCATTTTGCATCAGTTCTTCCTCATCTGGCTCAGGTAATGCTTCTTTGGTTTTAACTACAATGAATTCAACTGATTTTCTATCCTGTTCCGCCAGGGTCATTTCTGGTTTTGATTTCGCAAATTTGACCAAATCAGCAGTCTGTAGTACTTTTTTAAACTGATCTAAAGTGCCATCTTCGAGTTGAAGTTCACCAGCATCCTTCAAAAGCTCTAAACGCTCAATCAATTGGTCAGTGGTACTTTCAAGCGCAGAAACATGAACTTCCTCCTCGAGGTAAGAGCGAACAATATTGGTCAATTCTGAGTAATATTTTTTGTACTCATCCTGAATTAGATAACGCGAGTTCTCCAATTCTTTCAACTGCAATATCGCTCGATCATAAGGGGGTAATAGTGCCACTTTTTCTTCTTCGGTCAATGGTTTAGACCTAAAGAAAAACCAGTAGACCAGAGCACCAATAATTAAAAGGACTATCAAAACTCCTAAAAACCATTTCCAAATTTGGGCGTAGCTTCTTTCAACTTTGACCAACGGCTTAATGTCGTAAAGTTTTTGTTTGGTGGTATCCACCACGACATCAGCAACCGCAATTTTAAATGAGTCCGTCAAGAAAGGGTCTTCATTAATTGCAATTCGCTGCTGGGGAATGACATAGGTGCCGCTATCAAACTGGGTAAGCGCATAGATTCGCTGTAGTGTGACCCTATCATTGTTTTTAGTAGTATCCACCTTTAAAGCTTCAACCATTTCCAAGGGGGAAAAAGTCTGGTTCTCTGGAAAATGAACCAAATTAAGGGAGTCGGTTTCTACAGTGATTTTGTATTGAATTTGTTCGCCAATCTTGATTTGGGTGGTGTCAATTTCCGCTTTAACACTAGAGGAATTTTGAGAATACGAGTAGAAATTACTGGTAAGAAGACATAGCAAGGCCATGACCAAACCTTTTGAAAATAGGGCCTTGTTTTGCAATTCGAACCGTAAATCTTTGGCCATCATCATCCCCTTCTTTTAAAATATGCCAATAACTTCTTTACATAACTTTCATCAACTCGGCAACTAATGGTACCACTACCTGATTTGGTGAAGGCATTGTTGAAATAGTCAACCCGTTCCATATGGTAACGCCAATATTTGTGACGTACCTCACCAGAACTTGTATTTACCAATTGTATGCTGCCATCTTCAGCATCCTGTACCTGAATAATTCCCAAATTAGGGATGTATTCTTCCTTTTCATCAAAGACCCGAATACCGGTCACATCATGTTTGTTTCCAACAATTCGCATAGTATCCGCGTATTCATCAGAAATAAAATCAGAAAGCACGAAAACGATGGCTTTTTTCTTCATTACATTGCTCAGGAACTTCAAGGCTTCAGCGATGTTGGTCTTATTACTCTTGGGCTCAAATTCCAACAATTCACGAATAATGCGCAAAATATGGCTTTTACCCTTTTTCGGAGGAATGAACAATTCCACTTCATCAGAGAATAGAATTAGTCCAACTTTATCGTTGTTCTGCAAGGCTGAAAATGCCAGGGTGGCCGATATTTCGGTTACCACTTCTTTCTTGAATTGGTTGCCTGTACCAAAAAGCTCGGATCCACTGACATCAACCATGAGCATCATCGTCAGTTCACGCTCTTCCTCAAAGACTTTTACATAAGGTTCGTTGTAGCGTGCTGTGACGTTCCAATCTATTGCCCGAACATCATCACCAAACTGATATTGGCGTACCTCACTAAAGGTCATCCCCCGGCCTTTAAAAGTGGAATGGTATTCTCCACCAAAAAGGTTATCAGAAAGCCTTCTGGTCTTAATTTCTATTTTTCGTACTTTCTTTAAAAGCTCTTTTGTATCCATTTAGGTTCAGGGGTTACCGCTTTCGGCTAAAAACAAAAGCATGAAACAATGAGCTACTAAGGCACCTCTACCTGGTTGACAATCTTATTGATGATTTCTTCAGAGGTTATATTCTCGGCTTCGGCTTCATAGGTGATGCCAATTCTGTGGCGTAGTACATCATGAACAACAGCTCTAACATCTTCAGGTATAACATATCCTCTTTGCTTGATAAAGGCATAACATTTCGAGGCAGTTGCTAAATTGATACTTCCCCTTGGGGACGCCCCAAAACTGATTAAGGGCTTTAAATTTTCCAAGTTATATTTTTCAGGGTAGCGGGTTGCGAAGATTAAATCAAGAATATATTTCTCGATTTTTTCATCCATGTAAACCTCTCTTACCGCCACTTGGGCGTTTAAGATTTGTTTTAGGCTTACTACCGGCTTTATGGGCTCTGTAGCTCCCTTAAGATTTTGACGAATAATCAGTTGTTCTTCAGTCAACTTGGGATAATCAATGACGGTCTTTAGCATAAATCTATCGACCTGTGCTTCCGGTAGGGGGTAGGTACCTTCTTGCTCAACGGGATTTTGAGTAGCCATGACCAAAAAAGGTTTGTCCAAAATAAATGTCTCGTCACCGATGGTCACCTGCTTTTCTTGCATGGCCTCCAACAGTGCAGATTGTACTTTGGCGGGTGCCCTGTTAATCTCGTCCGCCAGAACAAAATTTGCAAAGATGGGCCCTTTCTTAATTGAGAAATCATTCTCCTTTATATTGTAAATAAGCGTACCGATAACATCG
>CAYNUM010000379.1:0-3367 GCA_964400025.1 uncultured Croceivirga sp. | reverse complement strand
GCTGACTGGGGTGATAACGGACGTTGGAGAAAATTGCATCAACACGAATGGGGATTGGAAGAAATTGATATCATCACTCCATTTGAGCAATTCAATTCATATCAGTTATTGGCTTCACAAATTTTGGATGACAGAAGTAACGCTGATGCCGCTGCTAGTGCCGATGCCCAATTTTTAAGAGCATATTCAATGTGGTCTATCTTGGATTTGTACGGGCAAGTACCCTTCAGAGATACACAATTGGCTTCTTCTTCAATACCTGAAGTTCTTTCTGGTGCTGCTGCTGTAGATTTTATCTTAGCAGATCTAGATGCAGCTATCGCAGGCCTACCTACAGTGGCTGGTGGAAGTGGCGCCCCTCTAGAAAGAGCAAGTAAGGCTGCCGCAAGATTCCTTAAGGCAAAAGTACTTTTGAGCCGTCACATATATGACAATCAGTTAACTGGTGGTGGTGGAACCCCGAGCTCTGCGGACATGGCTGAAGTTATTGCTTTAGTTGATGCTATTGCTGCTGATGGTTTTGGATTACAGGCTGGATATTTTGATATTTTCCGTGACTCTCCTGATAGTGAAACAATTTGGTGGACACCTGCTGCCGTAGGTAACCGTATATTCAACGGATTACATTACAACTCTACCAGTATAGGTGGTGGCGGTTGGAATGGGTTTAGTACTCTTGCTGAGTATTATGATCTTTTCGAAGGTGATGCAAATAGTAACCGCGTTGATTTAGACTTGACCGCACTTGATGGTCAGGAAGAACGTAGAGGTGGTGTTCCAAATGCTGGACTTCCATTTACTGGTAGACCAGGCACAGAAGATGAAGGTGGATTCGAAAACGGTTCAAATGTTGGTTTCGGATTCTTGATTGGTCAGCAGTATGCTTTAGATGGTACTCCTCTTACAGACAGACAAGGTGCACCATTGCAATTTAGCCGTGAATTCGTTGATGGTACAGGTGCTCCTAATCTAATCAATAACAATGAGCAAACAGGAATTCGTGTAATGAAATACAATCCTCGTTTCGGTGGATTTGCTGGTCACAGTGTACAGTTCCGTTACGCAGATGCCCATTTAATGAAGGCAGAAGCTATGATGAGAAGTGGTGGTGACCCAACAGCAATGGTTAATGAGCTTAGAACACTTCGTGGAGCAACTCCTCTAGGTAGTGTTAGTGAAGCGGACCTAGCTGATGAAACTGCTAGGGAAACCTTTACAGAAGGTTGGAGAAGATATAACATGATTCGTTTCGGTCAATATCTTCGTGGATGGGAGTTTAAGAGTGCTACTGAGACTGGTAACACTACGAGACTATTGTTCCCAATTCCATTACCACAAATTTTGGCTAACCCTAACCTACAACAGAACCCAGGTTACTAGTCAAACTTTAATACAAGTTTATAAAACCCGCTCGTTGAGCGGGTTTTTTGCTTTATACCATCAAATTAATATTTCATTATCCAACAAACGTACTAAGTTTCTTTACTTTGCACCTTCCTAAAAACTAGGATGAGACTACGTTTATTGATATTAATTTTTTCTGCCACACTGCTCGGTTCTTGCTCAAAGAAGGAAACCCTCTTTGTCAAAATGAATGAAAAACATACGAATATTGCATTTTCGAATACCCTTAAAAAATCACCCAAACTAAATATCTTAAACTACTTATACTATTACAATGGCGCTGGTGTAGTCATTGCAGATTTCAATAATGATGGACAATTAGATCTGTTTTTCTTAGGAAATCAAGTGCAAGATGAACTATACATTAATCGAGGTGATTTTAAATTCGTTAAATCCAAACAAACGTTCTACGGAACGACAAAGGAAAGTTGGTCAACAGGTGCTACCCATATAGACATAAACAATGACGGTCTTTTAGACCTGTATATCTGTAAAGCATCAGGTTACGGTGGCCTTGAAGGAAGAAACCTTCTCTATGTAAATAAAGGCAATGATGAGAATGGACTCCCCTCATTCAAAGAAGAAGCTTCCAAATACGGTCTTGACTTTTCTGGAATGAGTACCCATGCAGCTTTCTTCGATTTCGATTTAGACGGAGACTTAGACATGTATCTAATGAATCACTCCGTGCATCCTAATAGAAATTATGGGAGAGGCCAGCTGCGTGAAGGGTATCACCCAACTTATGGGGATGTTCTCTATCAAAATAATGAAGGTTTCTTTGAAGACGTTAGTGAGAGTGCGGGCATATTTCAAGGTAAGATCGGTTACGGTCTTGGTTTGAGTATAGGCTATATCAATAGTGACAACTATCCCGATATTTATGTTGGAAACGACTTTTTTGAAAACGATTATCTCTACTTAAATCAAAAAGACGGCACTTTCAAAGAAATTATATCAAAAAACCCAAACCTCCTAGGACACACGTCCCATTTTTCAATGGGCAACACCATTGCCGACTTAAATAATGATGGCCTACAAGACATCATTTCTCTGGATATGCTGCCAGAAAATCTCCAAACCTATAAAACATCAGGTCTAGAGTATGGCTACCCTATTTATCGTCAATACTTAAATAAAGGATATAGCCCCCAATACATGCAAAACACATTGCACGCGAATCTTGATGGCAATCGATTTTCAGAAGTAGGTTATATCAGTGGAATTTCTGCTACCGAATGGTCTTGGGGAACTTTAGCCGCAGATTTCGATAATGACGGCCTAAAAGATATTTTCATCTCAAACGGTATTGTCGGTGCAACCAATGATATGGATTATATGAATTTCATTGCCAATGAATCTATTCAAAGGAGAATAGACGATGGCATGAGTCAAGATGACCTACCCCTTGTTGAAGAAATTCCTCAAAAGAAGGTTTCGAATTACTTTTTTAGAAATCAAGGTAATCTAGAATTTGAAAATGTCTCTTCTAAGTGGATGGAAACTTTGCCCTCTTATAGTAATGGTTGTGCGTATGGTGATTTGGATAACGATGGTGATTTAGACCTAGTCGTCAATAACATTAATGAACCAATTACAATACTTAAAAACACTTCAAGCACCAACAGTTCGTTGACTTTGAAATTTAGGGGTCCGTTAAATAATCGTTCTGGTATTGGGGCTAAGGTGAAACTCTATGGAAATAGAATACAAACACTTGAAAATTTCCCTTATCAAGGTTATCTGTCAGCCAGTGCGCCACAAATTCATTTTGGCCTTCAAAAAGACTCTACGATCGATTCGTTGACGGTGTATTGGCCAGACGGAAAAATAGAAACACTTACAAATTTAAAGTCAAATCGAACGCTATTACTTAATCATAACAATGCACATTGGAAGCAAACGGAAAATCAGAAAAAAAATAGGATCCTTTCTAAAGATTCAATCCTCCATTTTTCCAAAA
>CAYNUM010000378.1:0-3371 GCA_964400025.1 uncultured Croceivirga sp. | reverse complement strand
TTGTCTAATTTCCTGTAAATGCCTTCTTTACCCCTATATTAAGCACAAAAATCTCATCGGCCTTTTGTAACTCGAAGGGGGAAATTGAAATTTCCTCAATTTCATACCCATCAAGAGCATGTATTATTTCCATTAGTTTTCGACGCATAACCGTATTTTCAACCCCATCTGACAGTGGAGGCGTCTTTATCTTTTGACCCTTGACCAAAAAAATTGTTCCAAAAATGGTGCGAACAACATTTTTGGAGGTATTCAATAAAAAGCAGTCTGAAAACCCATTTTCGCGTGCGAAAATATCGGCAATAACTTCTATGGTCTTATTATTGGTACTCAATTGTGAAAGCATATCCTCATTCACAAAATAGTCTCTAAAGAGCTCTATTTCATAAGGGTTTTCATTTAGTATGTAGAAAGGAGATTCTAGTTGTGAGGCATCGATTACGTAAGAAACTTCATTACTACTGAGGGTCAATTCGCGATTAGTATTTCTAAAAATCCCAATCGTAATCAAGGAAGAACTCTGAAGTAAATTACTGGAATTCAAAAGATTGAGGATTTCACTTTCGAGAAATTCCATCGTAAAAGACATGGGTATTTCCATTCTTAAAATACGCATGCCAGCCATTAGTCGAAAGTAGTGTTCCTCCCAAAAAATGATACTGCCATTAACAGCTCTTACCTGTTCAAATAGAACATCGCCATGTAGAAAAGCCCTATTGGATTGATTAAAAAAATTGGAGTCCTTTTCTAGAAAAGTACCATTATAATTGACCATCAAAATGCACTTTAGGAGTGCGAAGATAAGCCAAGTGGTTATTTGGAGCCAAGTACTTGCTTCAAATCGGCAATCTGGTTATGCCATAACATTTTAACCTCATCCATTTCATCATCATCGGCAAAGTCTGAAATGAACAATGAGACATCCTTAGTGATTTCATCCACTATAATCCTCATCTCGAAAAAACAAGATTCGTCTTCATTATCGACCCATGTGAATCGAACAAATTCATCGCTCTTGCGCTTAAGTAGTTTCGCGTCTTCCTCTGCACCATCCCAGATAAAGGTAAAAATCTCACCCCGTGAATTTACATTGTCAGCAAACCATTCTGAAAGTCCAGATGGTGTTGAGATGTAATTATAGAGCAATTGGGGTGAAGATTGAATCACGAACTCTATTTCAAACTTGGTTTTATCGCACATGCGCAGGGCAATTTTAAATTATGGTTTTATAATTCGGTAATATAAAAAAATAAATTGCAATTAATAAAATAATACGGAATTTTGAACTAGCAGAAATTAACCAGTATATTTGCAGCCGCTTAAACTACATGGCGAGGTAGCTCAGGTGGTTAGAGCGCAGGATTCATAACCCTGAGGTCGGGGGTTCAAGTCCCCCTCTCGCTACCAAATGGCCCGTATTCATTGAGATACGGGCTTTTTTATTTTATAATCTCCTGATTTTTGAATACTAGCACAGCATTACTTTTGCTACTTTTAGGAATATAAAACCAATAGCCATGAGAACCTCACTTTCACTCGTTTTCTTGATTTTGTTCAGTCAAGTTAATGCCCAAATAGACGCTAAAGACTATCAAGGTTTAGCGTATCGAATGATTGGCCCCTTCAGGGCTGGTAGAACGGTAGGTGCGGTTGGCATTCCTACTCAACCTAACGTTTTTCTGGTCGGTCATAATAATGGTGGAGTCTGGAAAACAGATGATTATGGGCGAACCTGGAATCCGATTTTTGATAGCGCACCCACTGGATCCGTGGGTGATCTCGCAGTTTCACCAAGTGATCCTGATATCATTTATGTAGGAACCGGGGAAGGACTTCATAGGCCTGACCTGGCGGTTGGTGATGGAATTTTCAAATCGACTGACGGTGGTGGCACCTGGAAACATATCGGACTCGAAGATGTACAACAAGTGAGTCGAGTTATAGTACATCCGACTGACCCCAATATTGTTTACGTGGCTGGGTTGGGGCATCCCTATGGTGCAAATGAAATGCGTGGCGTATTTCGTTCAACCGATGGTGGTCTAAGCTGGGAAAAGGTTCTCTATGTCAATCATAATACCGGTGCCGTGCAGGTAGAGTTTGATCCGAATAACGCAGAAATCTTATTTGCAAGTCTTTGGGAGCATCAAGAAGGACCATGGGAAAATGCCAAATTTTCTGGTCCCAATAGCAACCTCTATAAATCTACAGATGGTGGTAGTAGCTGGCGAAAAATTACAAAGGGATTACCAACCGCAGAAGATGGATTAGGTCGTATTGGTGTAGCTATTGCGCCCAGCAATTCAAATCGTATGTATGCAACCGTAGACGCAAAAAAAGATGGAGGTATCTACAAAAGCGATGATGCTGGTGAAAGCTGGGTTTTGATAAATACTGATTATCGGTTGTGGGGGCGCGGTAGTGACTTTGCAGAAGTTAAAGTGCATCCCAAAAACGAGAACCAATTGTTTGTGGGGAACATTGCGGCCTATCGCTCAGATGATGCTGGAAAAACCTGGATGTCCATAAAAGGGGCTCCTGGTGGTGATGATTACCACCGTATTTGGATAAATCCATTACAGCCCGATATCATGTTGTTCGCTGCAGACCAAGGCGCAGTTATTACGGTAAATGCCGGAAAAACCTGGAGTTCATGGTACAATCAACCAACTGCCCAATTATACCATGTCAGCACTGATAACCAATGGCCGTATTGGGTATATGGTGGGCAGCAAGAAAGTGGGGCTATTGGGGTTGCCAGTCGGGGTAACGGTGGCCAAATCACGTTTCGAGAGTTTATGGGTGTCGGAGCTGATGAATATGCCTACGTTGCCGTCGATCCAAAAGACCACAATATCGTTTACGGTGGTCGTGTACTTCGTTTTGACAAACGTACTGGCCAAACCCAATTCGTTGGGCCCGAAGTTTTACGTTCAGGAGAAATGCGATTCCTCAGAACGATGCCTTTATTATTTCATCCGAAGGATGACAATATGTTATTATTTGGAACCAATGTCGTTTGGAAGACCCTTGATGGTGGCCAAAATTGGCAACAGATTAGTCCGGACTTAACCAGAAAGCAACCCGAAGTGCCTTCAAGTGTTGGTGATTTTTTCAATGATAAACTCAATACCATGCCCCGAAGAGCTATTGTATATGCTTTAGGGCCATCTCATTTAAATAAGGACATCATTTGGGCCGGTACAGACGACGGTTTGGTACATCTGACCCAAGATGGTGGCAAAACCTGGGCGAATATAACACCACCTGATTTAAAGTCCTGGGATAAAATTTCACAGATTGATGCAGGTCATTTTGATGAAGGAACAGCATATGTCGCGGTCAATGCTATTCGAAAAGATAATATGACC
>CAYNUM010000377.1:0-3377 GCA_964400025.1 uncultured Croceivirga sp. | reverse complement strand
ATAGGAAGTATTTATACAAACTACAGACCTTTCGAAATTTCAGAGGGTCAAAACTTGGATTTTAATTTCCGCATCTATAATAAAATTGTAGAAGTGTTTTTTCCCGAGGTCTCCTTTGGCCCTGACACCTTTATTAAAGGAAAAATAAAATCTGATGATGGTGACTTCAAGCTGACCTTTAAATCCCCAAACATTGCGGCTTTTAAAAACGAATTCAATGCTGTTGAACTCATTATTGATAACAAAAATCCGTTGTTCAATACCTTTCTTACTGTCGAGGATATGTCCACCATTTATTACGACGTGAAAGACTTCAACCTCATTAACACCAAACTTAAGGATACCCTATTTTTTAGAACCGAATTTCAGGGCGGCAGTGAATTGAACGACACGTACAACCTAAATTTTTATCACACCTTCAATAAAGAGAAAAAGTCGGTTATTGGACTAAAGACCTCTGATGTCAATTTCAAGGGAAACAAATGGGTACTGAATAAGGCCGGTGACAAAAAGAACAAGGTGACCATAAATCGAACTTTAGACAGTATTCAAATTGACGAAATCGTTATGGACAACAATAATAAAGAGCAGATACGTCTTCGTGGAGAATTGGCTGATTCTACCTACAAAGACTTGGCCCTGCAGTTTAAGATTGTGTCTTTAGATAAGATTACACCCACTATTGATAGTTTAAAATTAGATGGTGAGGTCAATGGCTTCCTGAACATTTTGCAAAAAGATGGTAAGTATCTGCCTTCTTCAAGTATGTTGATCAATGACTTTTCGGTGAATGAAATGGTGATGGGTGATATGGAACTCATCATTTTTGGTAATAATGACCTTACGCAATTTGGGGTGAATTCTTGGATTAGTCAAAATGGTGCCCAAAAGTTCAGTTTGAACGGTAATATTAACAATAATCCAAAGGAAACAACTTTAGATTTACTGGCATCATTCAACGATTTTGACTTAGAACCTTTCGCACCCCTGGGTGAAGATGTCATCTCGAACATTCGGGGCTATGTTAATGGTAATGCAAGAATAACCGGTAATTCTGTGAATCCAGATATTGATGGCTCATTAACTTTAAATGATGCGGGTTTGGGCATACCTTATTTAAATGTGGATTATGGATTCGCCCCGCTTTCTACGGTTCGCTTATTTGACCAGACTTTTTATTTTGAGAACGTTGAATTGACCGATGTTGCCGAAAACACAACAGCAGTCTTGGACGGTACCATTTCTCATACAGAGTTTAGTGATTGGACCTTAGACTTGGAGGTAGATACCGATGCAGACCGATTTCTAATTTTGAATACGGATTATGATGAAGAGGCGCTGTACTATGGCACTGGATTCGCGAATGGAAAGGGTTCTATTTTTGGACCTACGACCCGGCTTACCATTGAGTTCGAGGGGTCAACGGCTAGGGGCACTTCTCTCAAAATACCATTGAGCGATGTAACCAGTGTGGGTGATTACTCTTTCATAAATTTTATTGAGAAAAACCAAGGAAGAACTATAGAATCTGAACGCGTTTTAGATGACTATGAAGGTTTGGAAATGAAGTTTGACCTCGTGGTAACTCCTGAGGCCGAGGTGGAAATTGTAGTTGATCAAGAGAATCAGAGTTCATTAAAAGGAACAGGGGAAGGTCTTTTATTGATGGAAATCAATACCAACGGTAAGTTCAACATGTATGGTGAATTTGTTGTGGTTACGGGTCAATATCGTTTTAGGAGGGCGGGATTAATAGACAAAACGTTTACGGTACGCCCAGGTGGTACTATTTTATGGGAAAGAGATCCGCTGGCGGCTGAGTTGAACATGGAAGCGATTTACTCCTTGACTGCCAATCCAGCACCGCTTTTGGATAATCCCGGCGGGAACACCCGAAGGATACCGACAGATGTGGTCGTACGTTTACAGGGTGAATTGGAAAGCCCGACCATTGATTTTGATATAGAATTCCCCGGGGCCAATTCGGTTATAAAGTCTGAGTTGGAATATCAACTACAAGATCCAACTACTGAAAGCAACAATGCTTTTTTCCTTTTGGCCCAAGGCACTTTTTTCAGTGAACAGATAGGGCTCAATCAGCAGGCGGTTACCGGAAATTTAATTCAAACGGCCTCCGGCTTATTGAATTCTGTTTTGGCGGGCGACAACGATAAACTCAATTTTGGACTTTCATACGAACAAGGGTTCGAAGATGCCAATGCTGGTATCAACACAGAAGATCGCATAGGGGTGACCGTTTCAACACAAATTTCAGATAGGGTACTGGTCAATGGTCGGGTAGGGGTACCGGTCAATGGTGTTTCGGAGACCGTTGTAGCCGGTGATGTAGAAGTACAGGTCTTACTAAATGAAGAAGGAACATTGAGTGCCAAAATATTCAATAGGGAAAATCAAATTCAACAATTTCTCGAAGAGCAGGGTTATACACAAGGGGTCGGACTTTCTTATCAAGTTGATTTCAATAATTTTAAGGAATTAATGGCCAAAATCTTCAAGCCCAAGAAAAAGGAAGAACCTAAAAAAGAGGAGGAGGAAAAGCTAAATTCAGTAATGGGGAACGACAGTCTTATTCGTTTTCGCTCCAAGCCCATAACTTCAAAGAACAAAAAATAGCATTTGAGTAATTTTTCGTGGTTTTTTTCAACGAAAACGTTTGAAAAACGCTGAAGACCTTAAACAAGAACAACCCTCATTTTTTTATTGCCCGAAGTTTGCTAGTTTTGATGCTCATTAAAAAAAATGCCTGATAAAATTAAGAAAATCGCCGTGCTTACTTCCGGTGGAGATTCCCCTGGAATGAATGCGGCAATACGTTCAGTTGTTCGGTCATGTGCTTTCATGAAATTGAAATGTATGGCCATATACCGCGGGTATCAAGGTATGATTGATGGTGATTTTAAGGATATGAATGCCCGAAGTGTGAATAACATCATCAACAAGGGGGGGACCATTCTGAAATCAGCACGTTGTGAAGAGTTTAGAACTCCTGAAGGACGGGTAAAAGCCCACAAGCAACTCAAGAAAAATGAAATCGATGCCCTGGTAGTCATTGGAGGTAACGGAAGCTTTGCCGGAGCGTTGAAATTGAACGAAGAGTTCAACTTTCCTGTTATGGGCATTCCGGGTACTATAGATAATGACATTTTGGGCACCTCATATACCTTGGGCTTCGATACCGCCATTAATACTGTGGTAGAGGTAATCGATAAAATTAGGGATACTGCCAGTTCACACAACCGACTATTTTTTGTAGAAGTTATGGGCCGCGATGTAGGTCATATAGCTTTGAATGCCGGTGTTGGAGCCGGTGCTGAAGAAATATTGATTCCTGAGCAGAATCTTGGATTAGACAGATT
>CAYNUM010000376.1:0-3400 GCA_964400025.1 uncultured Croceivirga sp. | reverse complement strand
GGGTGGCTCTTGATGTCATCGTGATTCCATGGGGGTATGTGTATCGCACCTACCTCAAACCTTTATTTGTTCTTAACTGAACAGCATTTTCATCATCAATCAAAAAACGAACATCATGAAAAACACAAAACAATTGGGTAGAACCATAGGCTTCTTACTCATCATGGTTATGGCAGCGGGTATACCTTCTACCCTATTTCGAGGGCTATCGACCTCTCTTGCAAGAAAACCAGACTTTCTAGAAAGCATAACCGTTGAAGCGACCCGAATTCCCTTCGTCGTACTACTGAGTATAATTGCCTCATTCTCATGGCTCATTATCGTGGCCGTTGTATTTCCGTTATTCAAAAAGTACAACCCAAGAATGGCCCTACTCTTTGCGTCCTTATGGGCGCTATGCTTTGCCGTGAGCCTCTATGGCGATTTGAGCCATCTATCGTTATTATCCTTGGCAAAAGAAGCTCAAGGAACTTCCGGAACGGTACTCCAAAATTTTAATGCGTTGGGTTTCCTTAAGATCAAAGATTACATATGGTCACATTTTATCACCTTGGTACTGTATGCTTCAGCCACAATTTTGTTTTTCTATTTTTTATTCAAAACAAAACTGATACCAAGCGCATTATCCATTTGGGGATTGATAGCCATAAGCATTGTTTTTACAGCAAGCTGGCTCAACATTTTTGGAATTTCCCCAACGGAATATCCCTTCATGCACAACGGCCTTCATATGATAGCACTTACCACTTGGTTGAGCATCAAGGGCTTTAATGAAAATCAACTGACAGCGGCAGACCACTAATTCATCAATCACATATTCATCAATCAAAAACGAACGTTATGAGCGTAAACGATCAAGTACTTCTCGACCCTAAACCAAAGGTGTTTTCTGGAAAAAATGCCTTAAAAAAAGCGGCTGCCCTATGGTTTATAGTTGCCGTTACCGGGCAATGGATTTTTGCAACCTATGTTGCCCTATTTTACGGTGGGGCTGCCATTGACAACGATTTTATGAAATGGAACCGAGTGCTTCCCCACGGCTATGTGGAAGGACAAACCATGGGCAATATTGCCGTGGGCATTCATGTTTTCTTTGCCGTGGCCATTTTATTGGGTGGGCCCTTACAGTTTATTCCTTTTATCAGAAACCGATTCAGAAAATTTCACCGAATTAATGGTAGGATGTATGTAACCACTATGGTTTTGGTCAGTCTGAGTGGTATTTACATGGTCATTGCCAAAGGAACCATCAGTGGGTTAATTGGCGATATCAGTGTAAGTCTTAATGGTGTGCTCATTTTGGCCTTTGCCTATTTGACCATTCGAACTGCCATTGGAAGAAACTTCAAAATACATAACCAATGGGCCTTTCGCCTTTTTTTGGTTGCCAACGGTGTTTGGTTCTTTAGGATTGGCTTGATGTTCTGGTTACTGGTGAACGATGGCCCGGTTGGATTTGACCCGGAGACCTTTCGTGGACCTTTTTTGGTGTTCTTGGGTTTTGGTCAATACTGTATTCCCTTATTGATTTATGAGTTCTACTTAAGGGCAAACAAACACGAAATTTTGTGGCAAAAGTTGACATTAACCGCGGTTCTTGTCATCTCAAGCCTTATTACGGCCATTGGTATTTTTGCAGCAACTATGGGTATGTGGCTCCCAAGAATAATAGGATAACCTTTATTTCAATTCGAGTTTTTCGGCAAAATACTCGCAGAAATCCTTCATGGTGGCGGTCATCTTTTCATCTTGGGTCGCCCTCATGAAGGTATCTGACATGGTGACCAAGGTCTGATGAAAAAAAAGCTTCATTTCATCAACGGGCATGTCTTTGGTCCAAAGGTCAATCTTAAGGGACTCTTGGTTCTTACTGTCCCAAACCGAAAGCATCATCGCCTTGGCCTCCTCATTCTCTACTCCACCATCTTCGGCCGACCAAGTAAGTTCTTCGGGTACCCGGTTTTCATCCAATCCGACCTTTAGCTTTATTTCAGAAGTATGTTTTACCGCCATTATTTCTTGGGTTTGTATTTTGATTTTTTGAATATTTCATCTGCTGGCACATCCAATAGTTCGGTCAAAGTAATCTCAGGATTCTTATCCATATAGGCCCGAACAATCTGCCAGCCCACGTAGCGCCCCAAACGGCCAGGAGACTCACTGTCCAATTCCAACTGAAATTTTGAGAAAGGAGCAGGGTCAAGAAATCGTCGGTCCAATGCTGAATCGGTACTGTACAACAGTTCACGCTCCACAAAGTACCTCCAAATCTGTTCCTCATTGTCGGTAGCCCAAACTAACTCCTCATTGGTATAGTTGATTTTTTGTGCATCTGAAGCCAACGGCATTAACCTGTCCTTTAGGTACAGTTCTTTGCCATAATACACCATTCGGGATAGAAACGTTCTGTTTCGCGGGTAACGGTTTATGGTTTTCGCAAACGCATTGGCCACGTCTGAGGTTAAATACTGCTTGTCCAATCCTTTTGCGATATACTTTGAAACACTTCTATAAAAATGATGGTCCTGCCCCAAATAATTATCTAGGCCCAATAATAACAATGAATCGGTCAATACCACTCGATTATCATATTGTACTTCTGAGGTCAGTGTTACTATTGTTGGGATGGTGAACTTTGGAAAATAATATTTGATATGCTTAAAAAGCGAGGTGAGTGAAGCCGCTTCTTCATCAAAATCATCGAACACCTTTTTTACTTCTGAGGAGAGCTCTTGTTGAATGGTATCGTTCAACTTCGAAATCCAGATGCTGTCGGCATATTGCGCAGGAAACAAATACGGATACTTTTTCTTAAGCTTGGGAATATCATCTGGCGTAGCCTCAGCGAAGTCCCTATCAAAACGTTCAATGGTTAGTTCCAAGGGTATTTGGGCAATTTCTTCCTCCAATTTATCCGATTCCGCACAACAAATCACCAAAATCAGCGTAAGAATAGCAAAGTATTTATGTGCCCACTTCATTTTTAGTACCCCAGCGTTTAAATTTACAAGGTGCAAAGGTAAATTTTACATTCATAAAAAAAGCATCATGCAAACAGAAAAGGTAATAGAACACATTGTCGATTGGTTAAGGAATTACGCCGAAAATGCTCATATCAAAGGGTTTGTCATTGGTGTATCGGGCGGTATTGATTCCGCTGTAACCTCCACACTATGTGCACGAACCGGACTGCAACTACTGTGCGTGGAAATGCCCATTCATCAGGGGGCAAATCAAGTGACACGTGCGGACAGGCATATCAATTGGCTTATGGACAATTTTGACAACGTCAGTCGAGAGCCGGTGAACCTCACCCCGGTTTTTGATAGTTTGGTTGAGGCGTTGCCCAAGGTCGACAATGAAGAAGATCGCTTTATGTCATTGGCCAATACGCGTGCCC
>CAYNUM010000375.1:0-3405 GCA_964400025.1 uncultured Croceivirga sp. | reverse complement strand
GGATCTGCCTCTCTTCGTTTGCAGCCTAAGGTATTGCTTTCGTTGAACTTCAATTATAGTGGAATTAATCTACCCGACCCCTTCCCAAGCGCAGATATTTTTCTAATACGACCAAGGGTGGAAATAACGTTTAACAAATCCGTTTTTTGGACAACTTTGATTCAATATGGGAATCAAAGTGACAATCTGGGAATCAATTCAAGATTGCAATGGCGTTTTGCCCCCTTATCGGATTTATTCATTGTTTATAACGACAACTATTTCGTCAATAATTTTATGCCGAGAAATCGTTCTATCAATTTAAGATTGACATATTGGCTTAACATCTAGTCAGTGTTAAACCAGAATGATTTCTTGGCATTTTTTTAACGTGACCTTGCATTAAATTTGGCCGACTAATTCAACATACCTATGGGTAAATACTGCGCTGCCCTTTTATTATTTTCCGCTTTTACTTTTTCCCATGCCCAAGAACAAGCGCAAAAAAAGTCTTTTTTGGTGAAGTTTATTGAAGGTACGATAAATCCAGATGGGGTACTTGATGAAGAGCTCTGGACTTTTGCTGAAGGGCCTAAAGATTTTCAACAATATTTTCCGACAGATTCCATTTTAGCCGAAAAGCAAACCGAAATCAAGATGCTCTATTCCAGCACGCATTTATATGTGGGAATAAAAGGCTATGCAGAGGGCCCTAATTATAACACGCGTTCACTGCAACGTGACTTTAGGGGAGGTGGCATCGATCAAATAAGTCTGGTATTCGACACGTTTAATGACAATACCAATGCATTCTTATTCGGTATCAATCCGTTTGGGGTTCGACGCGAAGCATTGATTACCGGTGGAGGCGGTGAATTTGGGGGATTTACCACTTCATGGGATGTTAAATGGAAGGGTGATGCCAAAATTTACGAAGACTACTTCACAGCTGAGATGGCGATTCCATTGACTTCCTTTAAATTCAAGGAAGGTGAGACCAAATGGCAATTCAACAGCTACCGCCTAGATATGCAAACCAATGAACGTAGCACCTATGCGGTAATACCCCAGAACCAGCCCATTTTCGGCTTGGCCTTTATGGGTGATATGATATTTGAAAAAGGACTCGGCAAATCACGTACCCCTTTAGCTATCATTCCTTATATCAATGGTATTGTTGCTCGTGATTACGAAAATGAAGAGAACCTCAACAATTTCAAAGTAGGTGGTGATGCCAAAATTTCTGTAGGGAACAGCTTGAATTTAGATCTGACTTTAAACCCTGATTTTTCGACTGTTGAAGTTGACAATTTTATAACCAATCTTACGCGTTTTGAAATTGCACTACCTGAAAGACGTCAGTTTTTTGTTGATAACAATGACCTTTTTGGTGACTTTGGCGGAGGTCGAGACGCCAATCCATTTTTCTCAAGGAGAATAGGTATAGCTAGCGACATAGATGGTAATACTATTGAAAATCGAATTATTGGTGGGGCTCGACTGAGTGGAAAATTGAATAGAAACTTACGTCTCGGTTTTCTAAATATTCAGACCGAAGAAGATTCGAGCAATGAAATTCCCTCTAACAACAATATGATGCTGGCCTTACAGCAGAAGCTATTTTCAAGATCTAACCTGGGGTTCTTTTTTATCAATCGCCAGGCTATTGGAGCTTCTGATTTTCTTCCAGAAGATGAGGAATTCAATCGAGTGGTAGGGTTGGATTATAATTTAGCCTCTGCTGACAATAGTTGGCGTGGTAAATTTTATGCGCACAAGTCATTTCAACCTGGAGACAATGAAGGCAACTACTCTTTAGGCTTCAACCTAGGTAAAAACACGCGCTATGTCAATGCCTTTATCGATATAGTTCAGATTGACGAAGAATTCAATTCAGACCTGGGTTTTATTCCTCGAAAAGATATTTTTAAAATGGCCAATATCGTTCAGGGAAACTTCTGGCCCAAAAAGGGGAAGGTCAATAGATATCAAGCAGAACTCTTTAGCGTAGTGACTTGGCGTCCCAATTTAGATTTTTTGTACTCTGATTATTTATTCAATGCCAGTGTTGGGGCCAACTTCAATACGCTAGAAGAGATTGGTATTGGTTTTCAAAAACGATTTGTTTTTTTGACAGACGAATTTGAACCCACCGGAACTGATGGGGCCATTGCACTACCTGCTAATACGGGTTATCATTTCAATAGTGTAGGTTTTTCTTTTGAATCGGATGAACGAAAACTCTTCAATTTCAGAATTGAAACGAACTACGGAGATTTTTTTAATGGAACGACACTGTCTACAGCGAGCAGATTTAGTTTACGTTTTCAACCAAAAGTAGAACTCGGACTAAATGTCAGATATGATCGTATCGATTTACCACAGCCCTATTCTGACGCAGATATTTGGTTAATAAGCCCGAGGGCGACAATAACTTTCAGTAAGTCTGTTTTCTGGAGCACCTTGGTGCAATACAGTAATCAACGCGATAACCTTGGGGTTAATTCACGTTTACAATGGCGTTTTGCTCCCCTCTCTGACCTATTCATTGTCTACAATGACAATTATTTTGTGGATACTTTTATGCCCAGAAGTCGTTCTATCAACCTCAAATTAACCTATTGGTTAAATATTTGATTTTGGCATGACAAAGCATATTTCCATCCTGGTTTTTTTGTTACTGTTTAGTTTCCAAGTACTATCGCAAGAAAGTGATGCCCCATCTAAGAAGGAGTTTTGGACTTTTACCTATTTAAAAGCGAATGAAGGTAAAAAAGAACTATTCATACAGTTCATAAAAAATAATTGGTTGGTTTTGGATGAAAAAGCCAAGATGGCTGAACTTCTGATAGACTACGCGCTTTATCGAAATGAATCGGAACAAGATGTTGAATGGGATATCATTGTAGCAGTACAATACTATTCAGCGGAGCGATATTCCAAAGTCCGTGAAGAATTTGAAAAAATCAGAAAACCACATGGCCCACAGACATTCGATGGTTATTCTTTTAAAGATTTAGGAAGTTTTATAAAAACTGAAAATATTACCAAAGAAGTCCGTTGATTCGATTAGAGTTTTTAATAAGTCATTATCTTACAAGACTTAACTAATAAAACCTATGAACCAACTACCCTTAACTGACGATACGGTCATCTTTGGTCTTTTGGCCCTCTGTTTGGGCTTTGTATTTTATACCTCCTCAATTAAATCTGGTTTTTGGAAAAAGTTCTACGCAATAATACCAACTGTATTGATGTGTTATTTGCTTCCTGCCGTTTTGGCCAGTAGTGGATTGGTTTCAGAAAAGGACTCAAACCTGTACTTCATAGCCAGTCGATACCTGTTGCCCGCCGCATTAATACTAATGACACTGAGTATTGACCTCAAAGCCATTGCCAATTTGGGTTCGAAAGCCCTAATCATGT
>CAYNUM010000374.1:0-3410 GCA_964400025.1 uncultured Croceivirga sp. | reverse complement strand
CTTAAAGAATTTAAACTCTTTTTTTGAATATGGATTGAAAGATGAGGTTTCCATTGCCCCCGATGGCATGACCGATGATTTCTTTTGGAACGAACTAAAAGAACACCCTAATTATGATGAATTATGGCAGCCTCGTGGATTGATACAGCACTTGGACAAAACCAAATCACATGTCGCCACCATGGTTGTGGGCGGTTGGTTTGATGCCGAAGATTTGTATGGGCCGTTAGAGACCTACAAAAACATCGAAAAGAACAACGAAGGGGCCTATAATACCATGGTCTTTGGCCCATGGGATCACGGTCGTTGGGCGAGACGTAGTGAGCGCAATTTAGTGGGCAACTACTACTTTGGCGATTCGATATCGGTTTTCTACCAAGACAATATTGAGACCAGATTTTTCAATCATTTTTTGAAGGGTGAAGGTGATGGAAAAACTGGTTTGCCAGAGGCTTATGTTTTCGATTCAGGAAGTAAAGAATGGAGTGAATTATCAGCATGGCCTCCCAAAGAGGCTGTAAAGCAACAAATGTTCCTTTCAGAAAACCAAGCACTCACCACTGAACAAAATGGTGATACCGGCATTTCATTCATCAGTGACGTGAAAAAGCCGGTTCCATATTCTGAGGATATCAAATCAGTTTTTACCCCTAGAAAGTATATGACTGATGACCAACGATTTGCCGCCCGTCGATCTGACGTTTTGGTTTTCGAGACTGATGTTTTGCAAGATGACATGACCTTGGCTGGCCCTATTTTGGCAAATTTAAAAGTAGCTACAACAGGAACAGCTGCCGATTGGATTGTGAAAGTTATTGATGTGCATCCTTCGGATACAGAAACCAATGAAGAGATGCAAGATCATTTAAAAATGAGCAATTATCATTTGATGGTTCGAAGTGAAGTACTACGAGGCCGCTTTCGAAATAGTTTTTCTGAGCCAGAACCATTCACACCCAATAAGAAGACCGATGTTAACATCAAATTGCAAGATGTGTATCATACTTTCAAGAAGGGGCATAAGCTGCAAATTCAAGTGCAGAGTACTTGGTTCCCCTTGATTGACTTAAATCCACAGACTTATGTGGATAATATCTTTAAGGCCGACGACGACGACTTTAAGACCCAAACACATACGGTTTTTACCGATTCAAGTGTTGAGTTGTCGGTATTGAGGTAAATCGGTCTAGTCGGCATTAATCAAATCAATAAAACCATAAAAATCAATTGGGGAATGCATCAAATCACTTCAAGCATTTTGATGGTCCGGCCTGCAAATTTTGGATTTAATTTCGATACTGCCGATAATAACTCATTTCAAATAAAAGACGAAACTCTGACCAAGAATCAGATTGCACAAAGCGCGAGAAATGAATTTGACATTTTTACAAATATTTTAAAAGAAGCTGGTATACAGCTTCATATCCATCACGAGGCCGAAGGAACACAGAGTACCGATTCTATTTTTCCGAATAACTGGTTCAGTAGCCATACCGATGGTTCATTGATTACTTATCCCATGTTTTCTCAAAAAAGAAGAACAGAGCGTAGGTCGGGTGTGATTGAACAACTTGGTGATACTTTTAAAATTAAAAAGCGCCTAAAATTGGAAAAATGGGAAAGGAAAGGGCTATATCTTGAGGGCACCGGAAGCATGGTGTTGGATAGAGTTAATAAAATAGCCTATGCCTGTAGGTCGAACAGAACAGATGAAGTCGTTCTTGACGAATTCTGTGATGTTATGGGTTATTCAAAAATATTGTTTGATGCTTTAGATAAGAATGGATTCCCCATTTACCATACTAATGTAATGATGGCTATAGGAACTTCATTTGTTGTGGTCTGTTTGGAAAGCGTAAGGCACAAAGGCCAGAGAGATAGATTGCTCAAGAGCTTTGAACAAAAGCAGAAAGACATTATTGAAATAAGCCTGTATCAAATGGAACGATTCGCAGGTAATATGATTCAGGTCAAAAGTATAAATGATGACCATTTTTTGGTGATGTCTACCGCCTCTTTTGATTCATTGGACAAAGAGCAGCGAACAAAGATAGAAGAGCACACCAATATATTGCATAGCGACCTAAATGTCATAGAAACCTACGGTGGTGGAAGTGCACGATGTATGATTGCTGAAGTCTTTTTACCCAGCTAAAATTAGTTCAAATGAAAGTTACCGTCTGTGAATTGAGTAACGATAGTCGCCAATTTGAAAAAGATTGGATGGCATTGACCGAGCATAGTAATTCAAATGAAAGTGAATTGGTAGTGCTATCTGAAATGCCATTTTATATATGGATAGCCAACGTCGCAAAGGTCAATGAAAAAGAAAAAATAAATGCTGTTGAAGCGCATAAAGAATGGTTAAATAGAATTCCCGAATTGGGGAACGCCATTGTGGCTTATTCTATACCGCGGATAAGAGATGACAAATTTTTCAATACAGCTTATGTCTGGACCCAAGAAGAGGGGCATCAAAAGGTGCACACCAAACATTTTTTTCCCGAAGAAGAAGGTTTTTATGAAGAAACTTGGTTCGATAGGGAACCCGAACATTTTGGTATAATTGAAGTAAGGGGTGTGAAAATCGGCTTTTTGTTGTGTACGGAAATATGGTTTACACAGTATGCCAGAAAATACGGTTTGGCAGGTGTTGATTTTTTACTTTGTCCTCGTGCAACTGGCAAAGCTTCTATACCGCAGTGGATTCGGTGCGGACAGACTTCAGCTCTGATAAGTGGCAGTTATTGCTTAAGTTCGAACCGTTCGGGTATGGGAGATACGAACTTTGAATGGGGCGGTACGGGTTGGATTTGTAGCCCGATTACAGGCGAATTGTTGGGTACGACTTCAGCTGAAAACCCTTATGTGACTATTGATATTGACCTTGAACAATCAAAATTGGCAAAAAAGGAATATCCCCTGTACGTTAGAGATTAGATGATTTGTAAAAGAAAAAAAACATGGCCAACTAAAGCTGCGATGCAGCAGGTCTATCAAAATCAGCTTTGGGGCACGAATGGTGATGAATTCTATTCGGGAGAGGGATCTCATGTCGAATCTTTGGTATCACCATACATTGATAGTTTAAAGGCTTTTTTTACGTCTTTTCAACAACCTATTTCAGTATGTGATTTGGGTTGTGGTGATTTTAATATCGGCAGGCAGTTGGTTCCTTTTGTTGGTACTTATTTGGCAATAGATATTGTGCCTCAATTAATAGCTTTTAATACGGAGAAGTTCCAATATCCAAATTTGGAATTTCAGTGTTTAAATATCACCAAAGACGACCTACCTAAAACAGACTGCGTTATTTTACGGCAGGTATTGCAGCACATATCAAATGCTGAGGTTGCAGCAGTGGTTAATAAACTACATCAGTTCAAGTATGTCATTCTAACCGAACATAT
>CAYNUM010000373.1:0-3416 GCA_964400025.1 uncultured Croceivirga sp. | reverse complement strand
TCATGATTTTCGTTGTTTAAAGGTTTTGGCCAAAACTACTTTCGCTAAGAGGAAACGCGGTCATACTAAAGTACCAAATTGCTGGTACTTAGGTCTGAAACCTGACCTATTGGTGGATAATATTCAGTTCTTTAGCTTTTTGAAGGGCTTGGGTGCGCCTTTTGGCATTCAACTTTAAAAGAAGATTGGAAACATGGGTTTTTATGGTGCTTTCGGAAATGTGTAGCTTTTCACCTATTTCCTTGTTGGAAAGTCCATTTGCGATTTGCACCAAAACCTCATACTCACGATTGCTGATACCGAGGTCCTTTATTTTTTCAAAATCGATTTCCTGTGATTGGCTTTGTTGTTTTTTTCTTCTATTGATATAAAGGCCTATGCCCAGAAAAACCAGTGCAACTATTGCGATGAAGAATTCGATGGAGGTATTACCAGTAAGAAAAGAATATTTGCCCAGTTGAAAAAGAACAAGCAGCGCTAGAATTAAGGCCGAAAAGACAACTATGGTTTTCTTCACAGATTACTCCGATTCACTGAAAAATTCTGCCTTGATTTTGTTAACAATCGTTTGGGCCAACTTCTCTTTACTTTCAACGGTCCACCCCGCCACATGTGGAGTGAGCAAAACGTTTGGGGCTTTTCTGAGGTATTTGAAAGGTTTGGGTTTATTCATGAAAAAATCGCCAAAATCAAAAGACTTTTTTTCATATTCCAATACGTCAAGTCCGGCTCCCAGAATTTTACCCGATTTAAGCGCCTCAACCAAATCTTTGGTCACTACACATTTTCCACGTGCGGTATTCAAGAACCAAAAAGGTTTTTGGAAACCTTCAATGAACTCAGCGTTTATCATCTTCAAACTTTGTTCATTTAATGGGGTATGCAGACTGATGACATCTGATTTCTGTTGAAGTTCTAGAATACCCACCTGACGGGCATTTTCATCTCCAACCCCGCCTATGATGTCATAACAAATGACTTCTACGTCAAACCCTTTTAATTTTTGGGCAAATGCTTTTCCCATATTGCCATAGCCGATAATTCCGACAGTTTTTCCATTTAGCTCAGTTCCTCGGTTCCCTTCACGGTCCCAAACACCTTTGCGGACTTCTCGATGAGCCTTGTTCATTTTGTTCATCAATGAGAGAAGCATTCCCAGTGAGTGTTCTCCCACGGCATTTCTGTTTCCTTCAGGGGCACTTGCAAGAAAAATTCCTTTTTCACGTGCATAACGTATATCGATATTCTCAAGGCCGGCACCGACCCGACCTATAAACTTCAATGAGGTTGCAGCATCCAGAAACTGTTTGTCAATTGGAAATCGACTTCGAATGACCAGTCCGTCATAATCCTGTATTTTTTTCTCGATTTGCGCTTTTGAGGATTTGTAGTCTTCATCGTTTTTGAAGCCCAGTTTCTCAAATCCTTGGATGATTAACGGATGGTTGGTATCAACATGTAGTACGTTCATATGCGGGGATAATGAGTCTGTGTCATTTCATGTTCAACAGTGCCGGTATGCGCCGTCGAAATTTTTTCGAAAAGCAACAAATGTACTACTTCGTTGTTCTTTGTGGCGGGGCAATGTTCAACTCCTCTAGGAACGACGATGATTTCACCTTCTTCAACAACTTCGGTACGATCGCGAAATTGCATGTAAAGTGTGCCTTTCAAAACTTGAAACAGTTCATCTTCATTTTCATGGGCATGCCAGACAAACTCTCCTTTGATTTTGGCCAAGATTACTTGCATATCATCAACAACGGCAATTTGGTGTGGGTGCCACTGTTTCGAAAACAAACTATGCTTTTCTTTTAAATTAATGGGTTTCATTGTTAGTTGGAGTTAATTAGTTCAATAGCTTTTTCAAGAACTTCGTCTCGACCTTCGCTGATGCCTTTAATAGTAGGCTTTACTGTTATATCTGGTACAATGCCAATTCGTTGGGTTTCCGACCTATCTGGGTAATAAACTCCGATGCCCGAAATCATTGAGCCCATGCCTCCGGGTAAGGGAATGCGGGAGACATTGCCATCTGCCCCAGCGGTGGTACTGCCTATTATAGTAGAATTTGGAGCAGATTTAAAGGCCATCGCTGTATACTCGGCTTGACTTTGAGAAAGTTCATTGACCAATACTATCAATTTGCCTTTGAAAGTTTTGGTTGCGGGGTATATTGTTAAAGGCTCACTCATTAGGAATTCTCCTGGAGTTTTTGGATTGGCAATGGTGAAACGGACAAAGGGTGTTAAGTCATCAACAAAAAATTCGCCGAGTGCAAATGGAACAAAGAATGAGGGATAATTTCTAATATCAATAATGATTCCTTTTGCGCCAATCAGTTCTTTTTTGATTTTTGGGATATCCCCTTCTTTTATGTTTTTCAGTGTAATATAGCCAATATTGTCTTCCAAAAGGGTGTAAGAGTAATCAATATCATCCTTTCTGTACCATTGGTAGATATCCAGTTTTTCGCGCTCGTAGAGTTTTATTGATTTGGACCTTTTTAGGTCTTTATGTTGATACTTGATGGTAATTACACTATCTGAGGAACGTAGCATATCGGGTGCGATATCCCTAAGTTGAGTTGGATAGTTTGAGGCGGGATAATATTTGAGTTTTGAATTTAGGATATCCTTAACCTCCTTTCCGTTTATCTCTGTGATCACATCGCCTACCTCTAGTCCGGTTTCATTTTTTAATTCAGGGTTATAGTAGTCCAGTACTGTCAATTGATTTTCTACAAATCCTAGATGTACCGGAGCGAAATACTTTCCCTTCCATTTCATGATATGGGCATTGCCCTCCCATAGATTGGCATGGGTGTCTTGAACACTTCCTATTAACTTCAGCGTGGCAATTTCATATTCCAACTCATTTTTGGCATTTATAAAATTGAGAATGTTTTCCCCTAGTATTTTGTCCCAACCTTTATCTGTTAAGTGTTTGTACGGGAAGTAATATTCAATCATATTCCAAAAGCGGTACAAGGTCAATAACCTAAATCCAGCATCGGGATAAGGCATAAGGTAATAGCCATCTTCGTTTTTAAAATTGGGATTTCCGATATTGGGGTAAAATCCGATATGATAGTGTTCTCCCTGATGCCTGTTTTTTTGCAAATACTTTAAAGTGTTTGTCAGTTCTTTTGACATTCCATACTGTTTGAACCATTTAAAGTCCGGCTTTAGAGATGCTTCCGGATTTATTGGCGGACAATTTTGACATTTGTCAACCCTGCCGAGTGATTCAATCCATTCAAGAAGCTTTTTATTTCGATCGGTCGATGATTGAATATCTAAATACGTTGGTAATATTCGGAAGAGCTCATAGTCCCAATTATAATTTCCTTTTGCAATTGCTGGATGGTGATACTTAAGAAACCCCCATATTCGCCCGAGTAGAACCAAGTCATT
>CAYNUM010000372.1:0-3418 GCA_964400025.1 uncultured Croceivirga sp. | reverse complement strand
CTCAAGTCCGTTCGGCTTGATGGTCCAACTGATTTTGGTATTGCGATTCGCCTCTTTTGATGTAAGTATGCGTGCTTTTTCAAATAATTTATGCGCCCGAATCAATGCTTTATCTGGTTTCGGAACATTTAAAAAACTCCTGTAGCCTTGAACAAATTCCATCAAATCACCTCCTTGTTCCCGAATTACTTTTAAGCCCCTGATTGAACTGGTGAGTTTGTCTTGATCCAAACCATTTGATGTCGCCCCATCAACCGATTGAAAATGCTTCAATATTGAGTCTGAAATGGAAGTAATCGGGGTAATTGTATTCATAATTTCATGAGTCAATACACGAATCAACTTTACCCATGAATCTGTCTCTTTTTCATCAAGTTCAAGGTGAATATCCTGCGCTACCACTAATAGCAACGGATTTTCATTCATTGTCATTTGGGTACATTTCAGTGCGAGTTGTTTTTGTTCCCTCTCATTGGTCAATTGGAACAATTTACGATCAAATGACTCAAAAGGTTCGAAAATAGCATACAGTCCATTATCAATCTGTTTCAGTTGTTTGATATGATTCAGTGGACTGTAATTCAATAACTTTTCAAGAGTTGGGTTCGCAAAAAGAATGTGTCCCTTATCATTAAAGGTCATTATACCGATGTTCGCTTGCTTTAAAATTTCCTGATAATAGTTCTCTCGTATTTGTAGTTGAAGGTGCACTTCTTGAATCAAACCGTTCACCCTATTTAAACTCTGGTTTAGTTCTTTAAAAGATTTGATTTGTACCCGCTCAGGAAAACGCAAAGTGAAGTCTTCATTCTTGATGGCATCAAAAAAATAGGCGATTTTTCGGTTCGTCGAGTTAATGAATCGTATTAATGAAACCGTTTGGACAACCAAGAGAATAAGAAAGAATACCAGGCCGATATAGGCCTCCCTTACGTAGGCGAACCCGATAAAGACTGAGGTCAGTGTAATTAGAATTACTCGAATAATCAGTTGAAAGTAAAAATTTCTACTCGCCATTAGCCCTTGAGTCGTTTCATTTTGTTGTACAAAGTCTGTCTTGAAACACCTAATTGATCAGCTGCAGCACTATAATTGCCATCGTGTTCTTCCAAGGCCTTTGTTATCATTTGAAATTCCATTTCATCCAAAGTTTTTGGGCCATCGCCCAGTGCCGCAGATGGTTTTGCATGAAGTAAAAAATCAGTGGGTTTGAGTATATTTCCTTCCGATAGAATTACCGCGCGCTCCATAGTGTGTTGAAGCTCTCGAATATTACCTGGCCAAGGATAACCTTCCAATTTTTCTTGAGCTAAATTGTTCATCTTGAGTGCCGGCTTGTCGTATTTATGGGCAAACTTTTTAAGGAAAAAATCCGCAAGCAGTAATATGTCACCCTTTCGCTCACGTAATGGGGGAACTTCTATGTGTATGGTATTGATTCGATATAGTAGGTCTTCGCGAAAAAGACCGTCTGCAACCATTTGTTCCAAATTGCTGTTCGTTGCACATATCAACCGAATATCAACGGCTATGGACTTATTAGATCCTACACGCACTATTGATTTGCTCTGAATCGCCGTAAGCAACTTGGCCTGTGTAGGCAGGGTTAGATTGCCAATTTCGTCTAAAAACAATGAGCCTTGATTGGCGGCTTCAAACTTACCGGCGCGATCCTCCTTGGCATCGGTAAAAGCCCCTTTCTGATGCCCGAAAAGTTCGCTTTCAAAAAGGTTCTCGGCAATCGAACCCATATCGACCCCAATAAAGACTTCATCTTTCCTAGGTGAAAGACGATGTAATTCTCGGGCAATCAATTCTTTTCCAGTGCCATTTTCTCCGGTTATCAAAACATTGACATCGGTCTTTGCAACCTTTCGAACTAGGTTTAAAACAGAATTTAGTGCAGAAGAATTGCCAATTATTAGATTCTTATCATCGTTAATTACCTGTTTCAGGTTACTTTCCTTCTTTTTTAATTGATGGATTTCCTTACGGGATTGTCTAAGTTCATAGGCCGACTTAACCGTGGTCAAAAGACGTTCATTATTCCATGGCTTTAAAATAAAATCGGTAGCGCCATCTTTCAACGCCCTTACTGCAAGATCGACGGCACCATAAGCGGTCATCATTATTACGGAAGTTTCTGGTGCCTTCTTTAGAATTTCCTTTAACCAAAACAAACCTTCATTACCTGTGTTAACCCCTGCAGAAAAGTTCATGTCCAACAGTACAATATCAATCTCGTTGAGGTTGGGAAATGAAGAAATCTGATTGGGATTGAACATCGTCTGAACACTTTTGTATTCAAACTGGAGCAAAATTTCAAGAGCGCTCAACACACTCTTGTTGTCATCAACAACCAAAATTTTTGCGTCAATCATGATAATCGGGCTATACTCAAAACTACAAATTGAAGTGTAATCCAGAATTGATTTGTAAAATATTTTGACAGTTTTTGTATAAATATTTTACACTTTTGAATTGAATCCATTTATTCGTTTTGTTCATCTAATTGTTTTTCAGATACTTAGATTTATGGCACAGCAATCGCTATATCTTTGGCATAGCAGTTTAAAATGAAACTAAAGCATCTTTACTTTTTATTGTTTTTGGCAAGTTGTTCGCAATTGTGGAGTCAGAAAGTTTGGACATTAGATGAATGTGTGACCTATGCCATTGAAAATAACTTACAGTTAAATGATTTTGATCTCAATACACAATCGAATAAAGAAACGTATAGACAGTCTATTCGTAATCTATTGCCAATCATAAACGGTTTTGCCGATTATTCTATCAACTTCGGTCGTTCAATCAACCCTGAGGATAACAGTTTTGTAAATACAGAGTTCTTTTCAAACAATTATTCGTTACAGTCTTCATTTGATGTGTTTCAAGGCTTTCAAAAAATGAATAACATCAAAGCCTCAAAATTTCTTTACAAGGCCACAAAAGAAGAAAGTCTACAGCAAAAGTACCTTTTGGCCTTTCGGGTGATGTCGGCGTATTACGATATTCAATTTATTGAAGGGTTGATAGTCATTTCAACTGAACAGGTTGCCATCTCTCAGACCAATTATGATTTGGTGGCGAAACAAGTAGAACTCGGTGTTATGGCTGGGGCAGATCTTTACGAAGCAGAGTCCCTTTTGTTTCAAGATAAATTGGCTTTGACCCAAAACGAGAACCGTTTAAAAGCGGCCAAACTAACACTATTGCAAGCCATGAATGTAGAAGGCGAAAGTGAAATCAACATTCAGCCTGAATTGGTTTCCAGCAATTCTGAGAAGGGTGCCGGTAAGATCGTTTCAGATTCCATTTTTGTAGCTGCAAAAGGTTTTATGCCTTCTATTAAAGGACAAAACTATCGGATAAAAGCAGCTAAAAAGCAATTGGCAGCTACCCGCGGCGGACTTTATCC
>CAYNUM010000371.1:0-3428 GCA_964400025.1 uncultured Croceivirga sp. | reverse complement strand
CGAGATACAAGCGCGTTATGCCCAAGTTGACCTAAATAGTGTCAAGAGCCTGTTTAAACAGTCCTTTAAGACCGTATTACGCATCATCTCAATGCATACTGAAGAAGAGCTTTTTACCAAAAAGAAATATCACTGGACAGGTTCTACTTCATTGGGTTCATATCTCATTTCATCAACTTCCAGCCACTATGATTGGGCCTATAAACTAATAAAGAAAGCCAAAAAAGAGGAGGTCCTTTCGTAGACCTCCCCTCATTCACCAAATCAAAGTTCAAACCAACCACTCACATCAAAAGTGGTAATGAATACTTTAATACATTTCCAATAGATAGCGAATCAAATCTGTTGTGGTAACAATACCCACCAATTTACCTTCATCCACTACAGGAAGGGCATGAAATTCTTTTTGTGCCAAGAACTGGGCAACTTCTTTTACCGTTGCGGTTGGAGGAATGCTTACTACGTCTTTGACCATTACCTGTTCTATGCTGAACATATTATAGACCATGGTATCAACTTCATATTCGTCTTCGTCAATGGCATCTGCAAAACTGATTCGCATTAAATCGGTATAGCTCAAAATACCCAATACGGTATCTCCACTAACAATTGGTATATGACGAATACGGTTTCTTTTGAATGTTTCCTCTGCAGTGACCAAATCATCTTTTGTGGTCAAAGTGACCACGTTTGTTGTCATTATCTGTGATATAGGGACTCGTTTTTTCATGGGAGTATGTTTTAATTACTTACATGAAGTTACGAGTACTTTTCATGGATTAACATGATAAAAGTCAGGGTTTCGATGAGCTAGGCAAGTTTCTTATGGTAGTTTTCTTTGAATTGGTTTAATACCTAAAAGTTATGATTTCTAGGGTGAAAAACATATGACAAGATCAAATCTTGATGGATGTATGATTTATTCAAAGAAATCCTCTCGGAAGATTTTACCGAGAAGATTTGATTTTGTTATTTGAAGAATTCTTTAGAAAACAAAACTTAGTGAAGCAAACGCATTACGACCAGGGGCAAATATGGGAATCTTATTTCCCCTTACCGAGCGGTTCAAATGTTCATAATAGTTTTCGTTGAAGAGATTATTGAATCCTGAAGTTATTCGGACCTCTTTGGTTAAATTATACCCCAATTGTATGTTAAGCAATGAAAATGCCGGTGTTTCTGTCTCTCCAAACTCCGTAGATATTCTTGACTGTTCCATGACATGTCTAAAAGTAACTTCAGGCCGCAATTTGCCATCAAAATAATCGCCTATCAAGGTATACCTAAAATCTAAGGGGGCAATTTCGGGTAAGGGTTCGTTACGCTCTAAATCCTGGGCATAGGTATAGGCGATACCGACCTGTTGTTGAAGGCCAATCATCAATTTTTGTGTCCAGTTTACCTCAATTCCCGTTTTAAAAGCATCTTCAATATTTACAAATTGACGCACTCCCGGACTGTTTGGTAATCTTGGAGAAAGGTCTTCATCAATAAAGGATGAGATAAAGTCTTCAAGGTAACCTGCAAAAACGTCAACGTTTATTTTGGTTTGTGAAGTGTTCCATTGTAAGGTCAAATCTAATTGGTTATTGATTTCTGGGTCAAGACTAGGATTCCCTAAAAGTTCAAAAGGGTCCTGCCCAACTGGAAAATAATTAATAAAACGCTCGGTAAGACCTGCACTTCGTTGTGCCCTGCCCAACCATAAACCTAACACGATTTCTTCTCCTAAGTTACTAGTGAAACCCAAACTGAAACTCGGATTAAATTGTGAAACACTTGTGTCGCCATTGGCTTGGGCAAACTCGTCTGCAGGATTATTGATTCCGGCAGTATTCAATTCCATTCGGGTCGAAAAAATGAACCTTGCTCTTTCAAGATTGATATGATATTCAGCAAAAACACTTCCTTTTGAAATGAATCCATCTTGCCAAGCATTGTCCTGAAAAGTATTACCGGCATTTGGACCCATCAGAAATTCACGCAATCGTGTGCCTTCTGCACCTTCTCTTCTATAATCTGCCCCTGCAAAAAGGTTAGATTTTTCAAAATTCCAAATACCCTCAGTACGTCCACCATAATTCAATGTTTTGGCATTTGTGCTGGCATTTAGCATTCTGGGGTCTAAGGGTTTCAAGAGATTATCCATTAAGTGATCAACGAACGATGCAAACACACTGGTGTTCCATGAGTTCAAATCTCTATCTTCAAAAGTGACATCGTGCCGTACATTAAATAGCCAAGTGTCATCTTCTCTTAAATCCATATGCAGTGCCGGAAAATCGGCATCTCTTGCCACATTATAAATAGCTGATAGTCGAAGTTGATTATTGTCTGCAAAGTTTAGACCGATATTAGTGCCAAAGCTACCTCGATTGAAATCAGCAGCTATCGTTTGTCCATCACCGGAAGTGTAATCATTACCTTGAGACCAAGAACCAAATAGCGAAATATCATGGTTCTTGCCACTAAAGCCTAATTTACCTTCATTTCGAAATACTGTTCCATTACCTTCATAACCCGTTGATATCCTACCATAAAGACCTGCCTTTTCTGTAAAGCGCAACTTTGTGGGCACAAAGTTTATGGTCGCTCCAAATCCAGTGCCAAAGCGAAGTGCGTGGGGCCCTTTGAGTACTTCTATGCGATCTATCATATTGGGTGTCATTTGACTTGTTGGTGGATCCATTCGATTGGGGCATGCAGCTGTGGCTCCCTGGGCACCATTAAGTACAATGTTCAACTGGTCGTACTTAAAACCTCTAAAAACCGGGTCAAAACCATAGTTACCTGCTTTCCTGATTGAATTCAATGCTGGATTTTGGTTCAGCACAGCAGCCCCGTCGTGAGCAAGTTGCTCTTGGTAATCTAGTTTTACTTTTTCATTGGGCTTTTCATTAGGTCGAAGAGCTAGTACGGTGACTGGATAAAGATTTACCGTTATAGCTCGCCTATAATGGACTTCTTCTTTTATTATTTTTAGAATAGCGTCTTCTGGCAGAACCCACTTACCATAGTTTACGTGAGATAGGTACATGTCACTAGCTTCGCTAAAAATAAATTGTAAGTTTCCGTTTTCATCAGTAATTCCATTTTGTGTGTCATATTCAAAAGTTGCTCCGATTATCGGCATGGAGTTATCTTTGTCAAGTAGTTTTATTGTTTTTGTTTCTTGGGCATACGATGCTATCAGTCCAATGCCGTACATCAAGATTTGGAAAAATCCTTTTTTAGTTTTTTGTAGATATTTCATCAGTATTCATTAAATAATTCAACGATTAGAAACTCTTTGGCAAGGTGTCGAGTTATCTATCTAATTTTTCAGGAAGTGGTTTAAACTTCTGGGGGTTGAACTATTTCAAATACGAATAAAAAAGTGTGTAAATCGATATAGGAATCAGGAATAGATTCCATTAATCTCGGTTGAA
>CAYNUM010000370.1:0-3429 GCA_964400025.1 uncultured Croceivirga sp. | reverse complement strand
CGCTTGTCCAGAAGTAGCAGGTTTAGAGGCCTTCAACGGTTGTCCTGATTCTGACGGTGATGGTATCGAAGATGGTAAAGATGATTGTCCTGACCAAGCCGGTTCTAAAGAAATGAACGGTTGTCCTGATGCTGACGGTGATGGTATTGCTGATAAAGATGATGCTTGTCCTAACGAAGCTGGTATCGCTTCTCTTGGCGGTTGTCCTGATGCCGATGGTGACGGTATTGCTGACGGTAACGATGAGTGTCCTAACGAGGCTGGTCCAGCTGAAAACACAGGTTGCCCATGGCCAGATTCTGATGGTGACAGTGTTCTTGACAAAGACGATGTTTGCCCAGAAGTTCCAGGAACTGTAGCTAACCAAGGTTGTCCTGAGGTTACTGAAGAAGTGCAAAAGCAACTTAACGACTACGCAAGAACTATCTTGTTTGATACTGGAAAAGCTACTTTGAAAACAGAAACTGTATCAGTATTCGTTGATATTATCAAAATCTTGAACGAGTATCCAAGTTCTAAGTTTACCGTTGAAGGACATACTGATAGTGTTGGTAGCGCTAAATTGAATCAAGAGCTTTCTGAAAAGCGTGCCAATAGTGTTAGAGACTTCTTGGTAAAAGAAGGAATTGCAGCTGATAGATTGAGTGCTATTGGATATGGTGAAGACAAGCCAATCGCAACAAATAATACTAGAGCTGGTAGAAAGCAGAACAGAAGGGTTGAAATCAACCTTATCAAATAAAGTTTAAGGAGTAAATCTCTTACAAAAAGCCCCGACAATGTCGGGGCTTTTTTATTATGACTAGTTTTCTTGCTGAAGTAGTGGAACATATTTACTCAAAGCACAAATGCTTTGATAATATGGCTTTTATTCTTCCCAGTCGAAGGGCGGGTCTTTTTTTGAAACAACATATCGCCGCCACAATTGACAAACCTATTTTCAGTCCAAAAATCTATAGTATTGAAGAGTTCGTCATTCATATTTCAGGCTTGGAAATCTCTTCAAATCTTACTCTTCTTCTAGAGTTGTATGAGGCATTCTTGCCTCATTTAGAAGAAAAGGAAAGAAACTTCGATTCATTCGTCACCTGGGGTGCTACTTTGCTTTCTGACTTTAATGAAATTGACAGGCACCTTGTAGACCACGAATCATTATTTAGCTATCTGACGGCCAGCCAGCGTTTAAAAAACTGGGGGAGCGCTAAAAGTGCCACCCCAATGATTGAGAACACGGTACAGTTTTGGAGTCAATTTAGTACTGTCTATAATTCATTTAAATCAACATTACTTCGTCAAGGCATAGGCTATCAAGGGCTATTATACCGCGAAGCAGTAAATAATATTGAACAGTATATTGCTGAAACAAATATTGAGCACCACCACTTTATTGGGTTCAACGCCCTAAACACTTCCGAAGAATATCTCTTCAACGAGTTCTTAAACCGAGAAAAAGCCTCTGTTTGGTGGGACATTGACCCGTTTTTTCTAGAAGATGACATTCATGAAGCCGGATTCTTTATCCGCAATCACCTAAAGAAATGGCCAAAGACCAAAACCAATTTACGTTTTGACTCCCATTTTCTACAACAAAAAGAAATTCGTGTAACAGGTGTTCCCAAGTCAATCTCACAAGCGAAATTCACAGGTAAGCTTCTTCAAGAAATTTTACGGCTCAATCAGGAAGAGCATATTTCCGTGATACTTTCAGATGAAATGCTGTTGCAGCCTTTGCTCAATTCTTTGCCCAACGGTGCTAGCAAAATCAATATTACCATGGGCATGCCTTTGAAAAAGACGGCACTTAACAGCTTTTTTCAATCCCTCTTCGACCTGCATTTGAATAAATCCAAAAATGGATGGTACTACAAAGATGTCACTTCATTTTTGACCAATCCATATACCCAATCATTGTTCAACTTCGATGATGATAGTTCCAGGTCAACCCTCAACACTTTTATAAAAGAGAAAAACATCCTTTTCATCACTCGAAAACTAATCTCCAACAAAACTTTTACTGCATCTTCTGTTCTGAGAATGGTTTTTAATGAAGAAGCGGGTTCAAGCAATAACTTCATAGCTACATGCATTGCTTTAATAGAGCGCCTAAAGAGTCAATATCAAAAAGCTAACCATCATGAACTTCATCAGCTCTATGGTTTCTTTCAGCTTTTTAACCAGTTGCAGGGTATTATCTCGCAAAAACACTATCTCACTTCACTCAAATCCCTAAGATTCCTTTTCAATGAGCTAGTAGGTACTGAAAAGATTGATTTTAAAGGAGAACCCTTAGGAGGGGTTCAAATCATGGGTATTCTGGAAAGCAGAAACTTAGATTTTGAAACAGTAATTCTCACCTCAGTGAACGAAGGTATTCTGCCTGCAGGAAAAAGTGATAATTCGTTCATACCTTATGATATAAAAAGAGAGTATAACCTTCCAACTTACAAGGAAAAAGATGCCATTTACGCCTATCATTTCTATCGCCTCTTGCAACGGGCAAAGAAGGTTCATATTCTCTATAATACCGAACCAGACACACTGATGGGAGGCGAAAAAAGTAGATTTATAACCCAACTACTAATGGATTACGACCTAGGGCCAAAAATTAGCCATAGTGTGGCTGCCCCAGAACTAAAAATCCACTCGCCAGAATTGAAGGAAGTGCAGAAAACGGTTCATATGATGGGTTCGTTAAAAGAATTAGCACTTAATGGCTTTTCACCGTCTTCTCTTTCAAACTATATTCGAAATCCTTACGCCTTTTATAAGCGCAATGTTTTGCGCATTAAAGATGTCAGTGATGTCGAAGAAAGTATCGCCCATAATACTTTTGGTACTATTGTTCATGACAGTCTAGAAGCGCTCTATCAACCCCTAATACAAAAAATATTAACTAATGAACTTTTAAGTGCTTTAAAAAAGAAGATAGAACCAATCGTTAAATCGCAGTTTGTAAAACACTTTTTCGATAATAGCATTAATGATGGTCAAAATCTTATCGCTTTTAATGTCATCAAAAAATACCTTTCATCGTTTATTGATTTTGATATTCAGCGTTCAAAAAACAATGTAATTAAAGTATTGGCCCTGGAAAAAGAATTAAAAGTCCAAATATCAGTTTCAAATTATACAAGCCCCGTTTTTTTGAAAGGTAAACTGGATCGCTTGGAAGAAATAAATGGCACTTTACAAATTCTAGATTATAAAACGGGCAATACCCTTTCATCAGAAGTAGAAGTCATCGACTTGGATGAAACCACTACGTCAGACAAAAAGATTAAGGCCTTTCAATTTTGAGTAGATAAGCAGAATAATTCCCGCGAGGATGAACCTGTAGCTCACTGACCAGGTGGGATCCACCACACCCAATTGGAACTTAATCACAAAGAAGGTTGAGCCCCAGATCAACGCCGGGACTGCAAATAAAGT
>CAYNUM010000369.1:0-3439 GCA_964400025.1 uncultured Croceivirga sp. | reverse complement strand
TCAGGGGCGACCAATTTCTTAAAAAGGGTATGCGATAAAATAGGGCCATCGTCATCTTCAAACCAAGCTCTATAATTCTTATCGACGAACTTACTGAATTGGGAGTTGGCCTCGACTTTTTGAGATTCCAAGATCTCAAACATGCTTTGGTCTTCAATCTCTTCAAGCTGGAGTTCCCAATAAATCAGTTTTTGGTAGAGTTCTGCCCATTCTTCGAAACTATTAACCATTGAAAGATCCATAGCAATTTTTCGAAACTCTTGTTGGTAATTGGCGGTTGTTCGCTCGGAGACCAATCTTGAATGGTCGAGATTTTTTTTGAGTGAGAGTAATATTTGATTGGGGTTAACTGGCTTGATTAAGTAATCGGCAATTTTGCTGCCAATTGCCTCTTCCATAATATACTCCTCTTCGCTTTTGGTAATCATAACCACAGGTAATGAGGCCTTACGTTGCTTAATTTCTCCAAGTGTATCCAACCCTGAAAGCCCTGGCATATTCTCATCCAGGAAAACAATGTCAAATCGGTTTTTATCTACCTCGTCCAAAGCTTCTTGTCCGCTCTGGGCAGTGGTCAATTGATAACCCTTGTTTTCCAGGAATAATATGTGTGGCTTTAAGAGGTCGATTTCGTCATCGACCCAAAGGATGGATATCTTTTTCATTCAGTATATCTTTGTGTTCTTAAAAGTAACCTATTGGCTAAGACCAGCAAGCTCAAAATATTTAACGATCCCATCTATGGATTTATTGGCACGCCCAATGAATTGATCTTTAATTTGATTGGGCATCCGTATTTTCAACGATTACGGCGAATTTCACAAATGGGTCTTTCTTATCTGGTTTATCCAGGGGCGCACCATACTCGATTTCACCACGCGTTGGGCTGCATGCATTTAATGAGTAAAGCCATTCAGATTTTACGTTTTAAAGGAGTAGTTATAAATGAGGAAGAAGAAAAAGGGTTGCTGTGTGCCATTTTATTGCATGACATCGGCCACGGTCCTTTTTCACATGCGTTGGAACATTCACTTATCAGCGGGTATAGCCATGAGCAGATTTCATTGCGCTTCATGGAAGAGTTGAACAAGGAATTTAACGGGGCACTTTCAACGGCTATCAAAATTTTCAAAGGGGAACATCCAAAAAAATATTTAAATCAATTAGTGTCCAGCCAATTGGATATGGATCGGTTGGACTATCTAAAACGGGATAGTTTTTATACGGGGGTAACTGAAGGCAATATTAGTTCTGAGCGTTTAATAACCATGCTGCATGTTGCCAATAATGAATTGGTTGTGGAGGAGAAAGGGCTTTATTCTGTTGAGAAGTTTTTAATGGCCCGGCGATTTATGTATTGGCAGGTTTATTTACACAAGACGAGTTTGGTTGCCGAAACATTATTGATTAAAGTGGTAAAAAGGGCAAGGCAACTTCTTAAGGAAGGAAAGAACCTTTCTGGTTCACCCTATTTTATAATGGTCTTAAAAAATGAACTGACCCAAGTCGATAAGAAAGGCATGGAGCTTTTTTCCAAGTTAGACGACATTGATGTAATGGCCTCATTAAAAGAATGGCAATATTCAGATGATTTCATCCTCTCGGAACTATCAAGAAGACTTTTGAATAGAGACTTGCTAAAAATTAAAATAAAGAATACGCCAATTGAAAAGGAAAAGTTGGAACAACGCAAGGAGTGGGTACTCACCAATTATCCAATAACAGCGTCCGAATTGGATTATTTCGTTTTTGGAGGTGAAATAAGCAATCAGGCGTATAACAGCACTACACAACATATTTATATATTGGCCAAAAGTGGAAAACTTCAAGATGTTGCAAAGGCTTCTGACCATTTTAACAGCACTGCACTTTCGGAAAAAGTGGTAAAATACTACGCATGCTACCCTAAGATTGGCGTTTGACAAATTTTCTTACTTTTGCCGCAATGAAGTTCACAGCTGCCCAAATAGCCGGAATTCTTGAAGGAGAAATTGAGGGTGACCCTGAAATTAAGGTGCACAAATTGGCTAAAATAGAAGAGGGGGAGCAGGGTAGCCTAACGTTTTTAGCGAACCCCAAATACACTTCATATATCTACACCACAAAAGCATCAATCACCATAGTCAATAAAGATTTTGTTCCTGAACAAGAATTGACCACTACATTAATAAAAGTTGACGATGCCTATAAGTCTTTTTCCAAATTATTGGAATATTATAATCAGGTAAAGAACAACAAAACAGGTATCGAAAGTCCATCGTATGTTTCTGAAACGGCCAAATACGGTGAGGCGTTCTATTTGGGTGCGTTTTCATATTTAGGGGAGAATGTGGTAATTGGAGATAACGTTAAGGTTTATCCCAATGTATATATCGGTGATAATGTTACTATTGGTGATAATTGCACTGTATTTGCTGGTTCCAAAATCTATTCTGAATCAATAATTGGCACAAATTGTGTCATTCATAGCGGTGCTATTATTGGGGCGGACGGTTTTGGTTTTACACCAAACGAAAAAGGTGAATATAGCAAGGTTCCGCAGACAGGTAATGTCATTTTAGAAGACCATGTCGATGTGGGAGCTGGAACGACAATTGATAGGGCTACCTTAGGTTCCACCATTCTTAGAAAGGGTGTAAAGTTGGATAACCAAATACAAATTGCCCATAATGTAGAAATAGGTGAACATACAGCCATTGCGGCCCAGACAGGTATCGCCGGATCTACCAAAATAGGAAAGCACTGTTTAATTGGTGGCCAAGTGGGTATTGTTGGCCACATAACAATTGGTGACCGTGTGAGGATTCAAGCCCAGTCAGGAATTGGAAGAAATGTAAAAGATGATGAGGTATTACAGGGTTCACCTGCTTTAAATTATGGCGATTATAACAAATCGTATGTGCACTTCAAAAACTTGCCCAAAATAGTCAATCAAATAAATCAACTGGAAAAGAAATTTGACCATGAAAGCCAACAGCACTAAGCAAAAAACTATTGCTAAGTCAGTTACTTTACAGGGGGTGGGTCTTCATACTGGAGAAGAAGTGACCATGACCTTTGTTCCCGCAAAAGAAAATCACGGTTTTGCCTTTAAGCGTGTAGATTTAGAAGGAGAACCCGTGATAGAAGCTAACGCATCTTATGTGGTGAATACGCAGCGAGGAACCAACCTCGAAAAAAATGGAGTTAAAATTCAAACTTCGGAGCATGTTTTGGCTGCTTTAATAGGAATGGATTTTGACAATGTACTTATTGAACTTAATGCTCCCGAACCTCCAATTATGGATGGTTCTTCAAAATTCTTTGTAGAGGCGCTCGAAGAGGCCGGTGCTGTTGAACAAGATGCCGAAAGGGAGGAGTATGTAGTCAAAGATGTGATTTCCTATAAGGATGAGTCTACGGGTAGTGAAATCACTATAATTCCTGCTCATGAGTACCA
>CAYNUM010000368.1:0-3442 GCA_964400025.1 uncultured Croceivirga sp. | reverse complement strand
ACCCTTGCTGCGTTCCCGCCCTGGGGGATTCTGTAGGAGCTGGTCGTGTAGGACTTGCCATCGGCAAATATACGACCTTTTAGATTTGTGCCAATCCAATGACATGCGTAATTTGGTCTTGGGAAACATAAAATTGTAAACCATGCGCATTCATTTCATTTTCTTTCTGTTGGCCACTTTTTTAGTGGATTCCTGTGCCAGTGGCGAAGACCCTACGACCTTTTTTGAGATTCAGCTCGAGGGAAAGAAAAAGGAGTTTAAAAATGGTGATACAGTGGGGATTGCAATTAAAAACAAAACCGACAAAGATGTTAAAAGCACGACTTATTTTCTTGACGGCAAAGAGTTGAGCGTTGAGAGCGGAAAAGTAACCATAACCTCCCCCACCTTGGGCAGTAAGACCTTAAAGGCGCGCATAGCCTATGACGATACTTCGGTTGAAATTGAAAAGACATTACGCATACTTGCCGAACATCCTCCAAAGGTCTATACCTATACCATTTTAAACACCTATCCACATGACAAGACATCCTTTACCCAAGGATTGGAATTTAGTGGCGATACACTTTTTGAAAGTACCGGAAACCCAAGTAACGTTTCAAAATCCATCCTAAGAAAACTAAATTTTAAAACTGGTGAGGTATATAATGAAGTGGAATTAGACCCCACCGTTTTTGGTGAGGGGCTGACCCTATTTGACAAAACGGTGGTGCAACTGACCTGGCGCAGCGGCATCGGCTACACCTACAAACAATCGAATCTCGAAAAAACCGGAAGTTTTAGTTATGGAAAGAGTAAGGAAGGATGGGGACTTTGTAATGACGGTAAGGTTATTTTCAAAAGCGATGGAACCGAAAAAATCTGGAAACTGAATCCCAAAACCCTGACAGAAGAAGGTTTTATAGAAACGGTTACCAATAAGTCAATATTCAACAAGGCCAATGAACTTGAATATGCCAAGGGTAAAATCTATGCCAATGTGTGGCAAAAAGAAAGTATGATGATCATCGACCCAACAACCGGGGCGATTGAAGGTGTCGTGAACTTCGGGGGGCTAAGGGATATGGTAGAGCAACACCCCAACCTTGATGTACTTAACGGTGTGGCATATCATCCTGAACGTGAAACGTTTTTTGTCACCGGAAAAAACTGGGACAAGCTTTTTGAAGTTCAAATTATGCAGAAATAATAATGAACACCTATTCCAAGATTATCACGGTTGAAGAAACCGATTTAGATGAACTTAATCACGTCAACAATGTTCGTTATCTGGAATGGGTGCAAGCCATCTCAAAGGAACATTGGGAACAGATAGTTGGGAAAAACAGTAATGAGAAACTGATTTGGGTGGTTCGAAATCACAACATTACCTATTATGAAAGTGCCGTTCTAAATGATACCGTCGAAATCACAACCAAAGTTTCTAAGTGGAAAGGCCCAATTTCCATAAGGGAGGTGGAAATGAAAAACAATAAAACAGATAGGTTATTGGTTAAAGCAAGAACGGAATGGTGTGCGTTGCACCCAAAAACCTTTAAACCGGTTAGGGTACCTGAAGACATCCAACGACTATTTGTATGAGGCGAAAGACCAACTTTCAAAGATTACTATACACAATCGTATTGTTTAATATAGTCATTCTTGGGTCTTGCCGAGAAGAATTTGATTTTACCCCTACCAGTGGAACCCTTGAGTTCTCAAAAGACACAGTCTTTCTAGATACTGTATTTACTAATATTGGCAGCAGCACCTATACTCTAAAAGTGTATAACCGTAGTAATGACGATATTCTTATTCCAGAAATAAGCTTGCAAAATGGTCAAAGCAGCCAATATCGATTGAACGTTGATGGTATGGCAGGTAACAGTTTTGAGAATGTGGCCCTAATGGCCAAAGACAGCCTATTTGTATTTATTGAAACTACTTTTGACATCTCATCAATAGGAGAAAACGAATTCTTACATACGGATGCTTTGCAGTTTGGGGAAACGAATAATTTTCAAAGGGTTGAACTGGTCACCTTGGTTCGCGATGCCATATTTCTGTACCCTACTACCCTCTCGAATGGTATGGAAGAAACTTTGCTATTGGGATTGGACGATGAAGGAAATGAAGTTAGGATTGAAGGCTTTGTTCTAGAAGATGTCGAGCTGACCTTCACAAAAGAAAAACCCTATGTCATCTATGGGTATGCTGCTGTCGCCGAGGGTAAAACCCTTACCATTGAAGCGGGAAGCCGTGTTCACTTTCATGAAAACTCGGGCATTTTGGTGGGCACAGGAGGTTCTTTATCCGTGCAAGGGGCCATAAGTAGTGATTTTGATACTTTGGAAAACGAGGTGATTTTTGAAGGAGACCGCTTGGAACCTGAATTCAGTGACGTACCTGGACAATGGGGAACCGTTTGGTTAGCCCCTGGTAGCATCAATAACACTGTAGAATATTTGACCATTAAAAATGCCACGGTAGGACTTTTGGTAGACGGTGACGGACTTTTAGAAAGCCCCACTTTAAGTCTTAACAATTCACAGGTTCATAACAGTTCGACTATTAACCTTTGGGCAAGAAACGCCCGTTTAGAATCAACGAATAGTATTTTGGGAAGTGCGGGTGACATCTCACTCTACTGTAATTTGGGAGGTAATTACGATTTCAAACACTGCACTATTGCCAACTATTGGAACTCGGGTTTTCGTTCGGGTTCGGCTCTGGTCATTGACGACAACATTGAAGTTTCTGGAGGTACTAGTATAATCGAACCCTTGTTAGCGGCCAATTTTTCAAATTGCATCATCGATGGCAATCGCAATATTGAACTGTTTTTTTCAAATGAAGGTGATGGTGCCTTTAACTATTCCTTTTCGAACAGTTCCATAAAGTTTAGGGATGTACGGGAAGAATTCAGCCAGAATCCATTATACGATTTTGGGGATACAACACGCTACCAAGAAGTGCTTATTAGTCCTTTGACCGCCTTTATGGATACTGCAACTAATGACTTTCAACTCACCCCCGAATCTGAGGTTTTAAATCTAGGAAGTGGTGCCACCGCCCTACAAGTGCCTATCGATATTTTAGGTAGACAAAGAACGGTTTCACCAGATTTAGGTGCCTACGAGTCACAATAAACCACAGAAAATCACAATTTTACAGAAAAACCCTAAATATTTTAAGGGAAATACGCAACAGGTTTTTAAAATGACATAGTACCTTGTTACCAGTATTTTGGGGCATGGACTATTCATATACCATTATTGATACTAACGCTGCTTCGAGCTTGCAATTACAACTTCAATTGCAGGAATATGGGGACCTATATCATTCAGGTACGGCAAGCAACGCCGATGAGGGTCTTAATCTCATTCTTAAAATGCTGCCCGATGTGGTGATTGTGAATCTCTCACAAAACGCCCACCTTTTGTTTCAAATGGTCATGCAATTG
>CAYNUM010000367.1:0-3457 GCA_964400025.1 uncultured Croceivirga sp. | reverse complement strand
TTACATATGTTTATCGCTTGAATTTAAATTAACTAAACTTAAAATTAATTATTTATGAAGATTACGCTACTTAAAAGCTTGTTGCTGGTTGGCGCCTTTGTATGTTTTGGTGCAATGCAAGCCCAGACGGTTTCGGGTACGGTTTCGGACTCTAGTGGTCCTTTGCCGGGAGCAAGTGTCGTTGTTAAGGGTACAACCAACGGAACCCAAACGGATTTTGATGGTAACTACACCCTGAATGATGTGGCCAGTGATGCCACTTTGGTTTTTAGCTACATTGGTTTTGCAAATCAAGAAGTCGCTGTCAATGGGCAATCCACAATTAATGTAACACTTCAAGAAGATGCCACTGCATTGGATGAAGTTGTAATCATTGGTTACGGTGCCACAACAGTGAAAGATGCGACTGGTTCTGTTGCCGCAGTTACTGCTGAGGATTTTAACGGCGGGGTCATTTCATCACCTGAACAACTGATTCAAGGTAAAACCGCTGGTGTCAACATTCAACAGACTAGTGGTGAACCAGGCGCTGGTATACAGGTGAACATTAGGGGTTCCAACTCAGTAAGAGCTAACAACAATCCTCTATTCGTAGTTGATGGTGTGCCACTTTTTGGTGAAAACACCGATGCACAAGGTACCACTGGTGGTGGTGCACGAAATGGAGATGTTGGTAACCCTCTGAATTTCTTAAACCCAAGTGATATTGAAAGCATCAGTGTCTTGAAAGATGCGTCTGCAACCGCAATCTACGGTTCTCGTGGTGCGAATGGTGTTGTTATCATTACAACGAAAAGTGGACGTGGTGGCCAAGGTGGTGTTTTTGAATTCTCTTCCAACTTAAGTATTTCTACTCCAAGAAGTACCTTTGATTTATTGGATAGAGATGAATATTTATCCGCTGTGACCCAATTTGGAGGTAATGCTGCCGCTAATGATTTTGGCGCAAATACTGATTGGCAAGAAGTTGTTTTAAGAACTGCCGCTTCCACCAACCAGAACATTTCTTACTCACAGAATTATGGAAAGGGTAACATAAGGGCTACTTTCGGTTATCAAAAGCAATTTGGTGTAGTTGAGAAATCAGAATTTGAAAGAATTACTGGTCGTGCCAACTGGCAACACCGTTTTCTTGATGATAAGTTGACTGTAGGTTTACAAGCAACCGTTTCAAGAGTGAACAGAGACCAACCACCAATTGATGCAGGAGCTGGTTTCCGAGGTGATATACTAGGTGCGGCGTACTCTGCGAACCCTACATGGCCAAGTAATACTGGTTTTGATGATGGTGGTACACAGGTTTTACCTGCCAACTATTTGAATGAAACCCAGAATGTTACAAATACTGATCGTTTTTTAGGAAATATTTCGGCAGAATATAAATTTACTCCTGAATTAACAGGTAAGGTAGTTTACGGTTATGACCGTTCTGAGTCTGAAAACGTTTCTGTACTTTCTGCAAACTTGAGAAACTTCAATGGTATTGAAGGCTTAGGTTTTGGTACTTTCAACACTTTAGAAAGGGAAAACAACACCTTAACCGGTACATTGAACTACAACAAAGCATTTGAAAACTCTAGTCTTGATGTAACCGTTGGTTATGAATATCAAGATTTTAGAACTTTCGGACGCAACTCTGTTGGTCGTGGATTCGGAACTGCTGATTTAAATGAAATGGGCGCTGACCTTAGAAGGACTGTGAATGCAGCTGAAGCCACAATTTCCGGAGGTTTCCAACAGTTCTTTTATGATGTTGATGACCCTTCTGTAACAGTTAACCGATTGTTCCCAAATTCATCAGACCAAGTACCTTATCAGTTCTCCAGGGAGATTTCTTCTCTCTATGCAGACGTTTTTGATAACACCGACGAATTACAATCATTTTTTGGTCGTTTGAATTATACACTAGCGAACAAATATTTGTTTACAGCCACCATTAGGGCTGATGGTTCTTCAAGATTTGGACCGGATAATCAGTATGGTTATTTCCCTTCCGGAGCATTTGCATGGCAAATCGGTGAAGAAGATTTCATAGGTGAAGCTATTTCCACTTTGAAATTAAGGTTAAGTGGTGGTGTCACTGGTAACCAAGCTGGTCTAGGTTATGGTAACTTCGTTGCAAGACAGCGTTATGCTGAGCCCGGTATCCAGGATAACTTGCAAATTAATCCCACTGGTTTGGTTATTGTATCAACAGACGAACCAAGCTTGAAATGGGAAACTACAACAGAATACAATGTTGGTCTGGATTTCGGTTTCAACAATGATAGATTCAATGGTAGTGTTGATGTTTATCAGAGAACTACTGACGACCTCCTAATCAGAACTCCTCCACCATTCCCGGCTACTACTCCGTTCCAGTTTAAAAACCAAGATGCTTCTATTGTCAACCAAGGTATTGAAGTAGCATTGGGTTATGATTTTATTCAATCTGAAGACGTTAACTTCTCTGCAAATTTTAACATTGCATACAATGAGAACGAAATTCAAGACTTTGCTGGAGCAATTAATGCTGGACCAATTAACGGTCCTGGGCTTTCAGGAGCTTTCGCTCAACGTTTTGAATCTGGGGTATCTATCTTCTCATACTACATGGCAGAATTCTTAGGGTTTGATGCCTCTGGTAATCCTATTTATGAGGACGTTGATGGCAACGGAATCGGTGATCCTGATGCTGATAAGAAATTTGTTGGAGAAGATGCATTGCCAGACGTCACTGCAGGTCTTTCATTAAACCTTAATGTTAAGAACTGGGATTTCAGTACTTATTTCTCAGGTCAATTCGGTTTCTCTGTTTACAACAACACAGCGAACTCGTTCTTTAATGCTGGTCAGATTGGTACTGCAAGAAACGTGACCCAAAACGTAGTAACCAGTGGTGAAGATTCAGGTGCTTCGACTGCAGTTTCTACTCGTTTCTTAGAGAGTGGTGATTTTGTTCGTTTGCAAAACGCAACCATTGGGTACAATTGGCCTCTTAATGAAGACAGTGCATTGAAAAGTCTGCGTTTGTCTTTGACAGGTCAGAATCTATTCTTGATTACTGACTACAGTGGTATTGATCCTGAGGTATCAGTTGCTACGGGTAACTTGAATGCTGCCGAACTACCGACTAGAGGTATTGACTGGGCCGCATTCCCTAACCCGACAACTATCACATTCGGAATTAATGCGTCGTTTTAATTAAAAATTGTAATAGACATGAAAAGAAACATTTCTAAAATTTATTTATTGACTTTCCTCTTTGTTGCAGGGCTTTCTTCTTGCACCGATTTGGAAATCGAAGAGACCGACTCTGTAATTACAGAAGGTTTCCAAGGACTAGCAGACCCTGCGTCTGCTGTTGATCAGCTTTATGGTAACGTATCTGGGGCATTGGGTGATCAAGCAAACATTTACGCGATGCGTGAGGTTACCTCTGATGCACTTTTAATTCCTACCAGAGGTGCTGACTGGG
>CAYNUM010000366.1:0-3459 GCA_964400025.1 uncultured Croceivirga sp. | reverse complement strand
GACCGAAAGTGGTTACCGAGATTACCTCCCTAAATGGGTGGATGGCGGAAAACAATTACTATGGTTCAGTAACCGTGATGGCCTAAAAAGCTACGCTACGAGTGGCCGCACGCAGGCTGATGTATATTCCATGTTTTTGACGAAAGAGGGATGGGATAAATTCAATATGTCAAAAGAAGATTTTGACCTCATGAAACTTCTAGAGGAATCTAAAGACGGCAAAAAGGAAAAAGGGGAAGGTAATCCCAAAAAGAAAAAAGGTAAAAAGGGAGACGAAACAAAGAAAGAGAAAAGTTCGATTGTCTTTGATTGGGAAGACCTTAGGGAACGCAAGGCAAGACTGACCATACATTCTTCAAGCTTGGGTGACGCTGTTCTATCAAAAGATGGAGAGAAATTATATTATCTCGCCCGATTTGAAAAAAACATGAACCTATGGGAAACAGAATTGCGTACCAAGAAGACCAAAATGTTGGTTTCCCTTGGGGCCAGAAGGGCCAGTTTGCAATGGGATGCTAAAAAAGAAAACCTTTTTCTACTGAGTGATGGCAGTATTTCAACTGTGGACTTGGGTAGTGGATCTACCAAGCCAGTAAAAATGAAGTCTGAAATGCAGTTGGATGCCAATGCCGAGCGACAGCACATGTTTGAACATATTTGGTTACGGACCAATGCAATTTTTTACCACTCTAATTTTCATGGCATGGATTGGGAAATGCTCAAGGGAGAATATGAAAAATATATCCCGCATCTAGGTAATTCTTACGAGTTTTCTGAAATGGTCTCTGAGTTGCTGGGAGAACTTAACGTTAGTCACGCAGGAGGTCGCTATACTGGCAATATTCCCAATGGTGACGCTACCGCAAGTCTAGGTATTTTTATGGACTATGACCACAAGGGAAATGGAATCAAAATCGCTGAGATAATTAAGGGCGGACCCTTAGATAAGGCAGCGTTTTCAATTGCCAACGGCGATATCATTGAAAAAATAAATGGCGAGATTATCTCCTCTGATAAAGATGTTGCACAATACCTTAATCGTATCGCTGGTCAATTTACCCTTTTGGATGTCTTTAATCCTAAAACACAAAAAAGGCAACAACTAACCGTGAAACCAATTTCAATCAATGAAGAAAACCGGTTGTTATATAAAAGGTGGGTCAAGACTAATGAAAAAGAAGTTGCGGAAAAGAGTAATGGAGCTCTGGGCTACGTACATATCCCTGGAATGAGCGACGGGCCCTATCGTACTATTTACGACCGAATGTTGGGGAAATTTGCAGATAAAAAAGCAGTAATAGTTGATACTCGATTTAATGGGGGAGGTGACCTTGTTGCTGATTTGGCCATGTTCTTCACTGGGGAACCTTTTATCACTTATGAGACCGAAGACCGGCAAGTGGGAGGTGAACCCACCTCAAGATGGACAAAACCGACCTTGGCCATATTCAATGAATCGATGTACAGCGATGGGCATTGCTTTGCAAGTGGCTATACCGATTTAAAAATTGGAAAAACGGTTGGTATGCCGGTGCCCGGTACTTGTAGCTTTGCTGGTTGGGAGCGATTGCCAGATGGCGGTCGCTGGGGTGTGGTTCCCGTTAGTGCCAAGAACAAGGCTGGCGAATGGATGGAAAACAACCAAACCGAGCCGATGATAATGGTCAAGAATGACCCAGATGTCATTGATAAGGGTATTGATCAACAATTGGAGCGATCGATTGAAGAGCTTTTAAAAGAGGTCAACTAAACTTTTCATCAAGTAAATAAGCTTCTTGCAAGAGAAAACGGATTATTTTTTCTTGAGCTGATACATCAGAGAGCTCGGTGAAAATAAGTCTCCCGACATTCTTGCGTGATTCAAAATCCAATAGATCTTGTTTAGGGGCAATTTTTGTTCCAAGTATAAATCCAAGGGCAACTCCACGGGAGAGATTTCCCCATGGAATTACCGATGGCCATATAAAGCATATGGGTTTACGGTTATAATAAAATGGAACGTTGTATGACAGCTTTTCGCGATATCGAGGAAAAGAATGCCCTATCAATTCCTTTAGTTTCATCACTATGTTAAATTGGTCTTCTGGAAGGAAATCCAAAAATTATTGAACCGAATCGAATTTTACATTTTGAAATTTGTTCAATGCTGTGATTCAAAGATGTCAAAATGTTCCATAGTAATGCTATTCGGGTCGATTAGAGCAAAATTTTTCATTACTTCTGGTATATTTTGAACTTTCTGGGCAGCTTGCAAAGCTTGTTCTTTACTTTCCCAATAAACGATATCCAAAAATTCACCCTTCTCGTTTATTGAAGTGGTTCTTGATATGAACCCTTCAAAATTTTTGACAATTGGGTTAGTGGCCCTCATAGCCTCCATTAATTGTTCGTCAGTCACATTCTTTTGAGGTTTGAAACTTACCATTTCGACACAATTTGCTCTTTTCATTGTTGAATTTTTTTGGGCATAGCCAATAAATGTGCTCAAGGCTAAAATTCCCGTTAGAACTGTTTTCATAAATTTAATTTTCAACAAATGTCGATTGTGGGTATGACAACCCTATGTCGTGACCTCAAGAATATTTTTTGAAATAGTTATCGAGTGAAAATTGATTTGGGGCAAAGTATTCCGTAGTCGATTTCAAATCTTTAATACGATCTAAACGAAATTCTCGAAGATCTTTTCGAAGTCGGCAATAGGCGACCAAAATCCAATTGTCTTGTGTAAAATATAAGGCCAAAGGATTGACCTTTCTTTTGGTCTCAACTTCTTTGGAAGAAACATAGTTGAGGGCCAAGACATTAAAATCAGTTATACTTTTCTGAATAGTTATCAAAGAATCACTTGTAGTTGTCTTCCGTGAAGTTGAAGGTCTAATTTTCGCTTCAAGATTTAGGGCTCTTTTTTTTGAAGATGCCCGAAGAATGGCTGTTACTTTTTCAACAGCTTGGTTAAAATGTCTGACAAATGATGCATCACTATTTTGGCTGACCAAGGCTTTAGCGGTCACTATCGCTTGCGATTCTTCCAAAGTAAAATGGATTGGGGGTAGTTGATACCCTTCCAAAAGAAAATAGTTTTCCCCCGGTTCATAACCAATAGGTACGCCGGCCCGTTCAAGTGCTCTAATATCCCTATAGATTGTTCGGGTGCTTACTTGATATTCTTCACTTAAATCTTTTGCTTTGATAGACTTAGAAGATTGGAATTTGATTAAGATTGCGGTAAGACGATGTAGACGTTTCATTTCATCATATCTCATTGATATTCTCACAAATGTTCTTTAGCAGTGCCAGTGCTTTTGGCCATGATTCCAAGAAATACTCTTCCCATTCAGGCAGTGCATCCATTCTGATGTTTAGTAAGGTTGTTCCATCCGAAACTTCAAAGGTGTACTCCTCAAGAGCACCCGAAAAAGGGTCGACCTTTGGCCCATTCATGATTTCCTCGCCCTTTTC
>CAYNUM010000365.1:0-3467 GCA_964400025.1 uncultured Croceivirga sp. | reverse complement strand
GTTTTGCCATAGCATAAGTAGGTTAAGTTTATGGTAAGATTTGGGACGAAAAGGGCAGGAACTTTCCTGCCCTTTTCTATTAGGACAAATCTTAATTTTCACATAAAAAAAGTGCGGAAAAACCGCACTTTAAATTCTCATATTCTTTTAAACCTATTTACTGCTGGCATAATTATCTGCCACTTTACTCCAATCAATAACATTGAAGAACGCAGCAACATAATCAGGTCTTCTATTCTGGTAATTTAAGTAGTATGCATGCTCCCAAACATCGAGTCCTAAAATAGGGTAACCTTCACACCCGACTCCGGGCATAAGAGGGTTATCTTGATTTGGTGTTGAGCAGATTTCTAATTTTCCACCTTTATGGACACATAACCAAGCCCATCCTGAACCGAATCGGGTTCCCGCGGCTGCACTAAACTTTTCCTTAAAGGCATCAAAAGAACCAAAAGCATCATTTATTGCATCAGCCAAGTCTCCTGATGGATTCCCTCCACCATTGGGCGACATTACATCCCAGAAAAGGCAATGATTATAAAATCCGCCTCCGTTATTACGAACTGCACCGTTACTCATATCCAATCCTGTTAAGATTTCGTCAATCGATTTTTCTTCAAGATCAGTACCTGCGATTGCAGCATTCAATTTTGTGGTATAGCCATTATGGTGCTTTGTATGGTGGATTTCCATTGTTCTAGCATCAATATGTGGTTCCAATGCGTCATAGGCATAGGATAAATTGGGTAATTCAAAAGCCATAATATTCTTTTTTTAAGTTGTTATTCTGTTTATCAAAAGTACGGTTTTCATAAACAAAACACTGTTTTAACAATGTTAACAAGATGGTAAGATTACGTACCTTGCTAAAAATCAAAATTTGGCTTCGGGTTTCAAAATATTCAATGCTTCCGCCGGTTCTGGAAAGACCTACCAACTGACCAAATATTACCTGAAATTAGTTCTTAATAACCCTAGTGTCTCAAGATTTCGACAAATACTTGCCCTCACATTTACCAATAAGGCAGTTGAAGAAATGAAGAGTCGGGTTTTGAACAGTCTACATATTTTTGGAAACCCGGAAATAAGCAAAGAAGATAATCCTTTGTTTCTAGAATTAACTTCTGAACTGGGATACTCCGTAAAGGAAACGGAGAGAAAATCTTCGCTGGCCCTAAAGTTGATCTTGCACAACTACAACTACTTCGAGGTTTCAACCATAGATAAATTCACACACAGGGTCATCAATACTTTTGCCAAGGATCTTGGAATTGGCAAAAACTTTCAGGTTGAACTTGACAGTACCCTGCTCTTAAATCAAGCTATTGGTAAGCTCATTCAAAATGTTTCTGAAAATGGACAATTGCGAAAAACATTTATCGATTTTTCATTGGAAAAAGTTGATGCTGATAAAAGCTGGAATATTATTTACGACCTTCAAGATATAGGCACTTTGCTTTTTAAAGAAAAGCATTATGTGCATTTACAACACTTAAAAAATAAATCCATTCAAGATTTTGAGTTACTCAAAGGATTTATTTTAAAAGAACAGCAAGCTCAATTTTCAAAAGCCTTGGATTTAGCACAAAGGGCCTTGGAGGCCATATATGCCAATAACTTCGAGGATACCGATTTCAATCGAGAGACATTACCTAATCATTTCAAAAAAATCATAGCAGGGGAAAGGTCTACAAAACTGTACAACAATAAACTTGAAGAAGGATTAATCAATGGCTCGCTACTTCTAAAACGAGTAAAAAAAGACGGTACCCTACTCTTTGAGCAATTGCTTGATATCTATTTAAAAATCAAGAAAAGTGTACATAAATATCTCTTTTTCAAAAATGCATATGGCAACATTCTGCCATTGACCGTGCTTAATGAGATTGCAAAAGAGGTTTCGAACATTCAAAAAGAGAAAGAAATCCTTCATATCTCTGAGTTCAACAAGCTTATTTCGAATGAAATTACCAATCAACCCGCACCTTATATATATGAGCGGTTAGGTGAACGGTATAGAAACTATTTTATTGACGAGTTTCAAGACACCTCAAGAATGCAGTGGCAAAATTTAGTTCCGTTAGTAAGCAACGCTCTGGAAACAGAAAGTTTAAATGGAAAGAAGGGTTCTCTTCTGTTGGTTGGCGACGCAAAGCAATCTATTTATCGTTGGCGAGGGGGAGATCCAAAACAGTTTATGGACTTGAACAAAACGAATCGTAACCCATTTACTGTTGAACCAACAATTGAAAGCCTAAATACCAATTGGCGAAGCTTTGACACACTTGTTGAATTTAATAACGAATTTTTTACCCATGTAGCTAATTATCTAGTAGAAAACACCCACAAAGATTTATATCTAGAACAGTGTCGGCAGAATCCAAATCATAAAAAAGGAGGGTATTTGGAAATTGGGTTTGCCGACGAAACGGTTGAAGATATTGGCCTATTTTATTGTGAAAAAACCCGGGATTCAATTGATAAAATTCTAAGCCAAGGCTTTTCCTTTAAAGATATCTGTATTCTTGTACGAAAAAATGCGCACGGTGTAATTCTCGCCAATTATCTTTCAGAACTTTCAATTCCAGTAATTTCATCGGAAGCCCTTTTATTGAACAACAATCCCGAAGTGCAATTTTTAATTTCTTTGTTACAGTTTTTGAACAGTCCTTTAGAATATACCTATCAATATGAAGTTCTCGAATACCTGTTTCAAAAGCAAAATAACAAACATGATCATATCGCAAAACATCTTGGAAAACTGGATAAGTTACTAAAGTTCGTATTTGACTTTGACATAACCTTCGAGTCAAGTAGGCCACTCTTGGACTTATTGGAAAAGGCTATTGCAACATTTCACTTAATTAAAAAATGTGGTGCACACGTCATACATTTTTTGGATGTAGTTTCCGAAGTAAATGAGAAAATGGGCGGTAGTATAATCACTTTTCTGAACTATTGGGATTTAAAAAAGGAGGCCTTGGCCATTTCAGCTCCTAAAGATCAAAATGCCGTTCAAATTATGAGCATACATAAATCCAAGGGACTGGAATTTCCTTTTGTGATTTTTCCTTTTGCTGATTCTAAAATCAATAGCAGAATACATTCAAAAAAGCTATGGGTTCCTTTTTCAAATAACAACCAGCTAGAGCCCGTGTTTAATGAGCTTTTGGTTAACGCCAAAAACGAACTTGAATTCTTTTCAGAAATGTCAAAAGGGGCATATGATGAGGAAAACAATCTCTCAAAGCTTGATGACATTAATGTACTTTACGTAGGGATGACCAGGGCGGAACAAGGTAATTTTGTCTTTACTACGGAATCAAAGGGAGAAACGTATGGTGCTCTTTTTAAGGACTTTCTTGTCAAGAAAGGGAAATGGAATGAAATCAGTCATGATTTCAAGTTTGGTCATTTGGCCAGGAACAACAAAGAAATAAATTTACAACAAGCTGATTTTATACCTT
>CAYNUM010000364.1:0-3481 GCA_964400025.1 uncultured Croceivirga sp. | reverse complement strand
AACATTCAACTCGGGAAATTCCTTTGCAAGACTTAGATAGAATGAGATCGTCTCCTCGTAGGTGGCAGTTTTTGCTCCATCTGAATCTTCAAAAACGGTTGGAAAGTCGGGCTGCGCCTTTTCTTTTGAAGTTTCACACGAGATAAATGAAAGGATACAACAAATTAGAATGATGCGAGTAAGTGTCATAAGAATCGATTGATGATGTGGCTTACAACATCAAAAGTAGACATTACTCCATTAAGAAGCTATATTCATATTGCGGGTGACGTCTTCGAGGTTAAGTTCGTAGATAGGTTTTGTGATAAAGTCAATGTGATGCCCCGTTTTTTGAACATAAGATTGCCATTTTTGACGGTCTCTGACATCGATGGAGGAAGTAATAATCTTAATATGAACATTTGAAGTCTTTGGTAGCTTTAAAAACTCATCTAAAAAGGCCCACCCGTCCATAATGGGCATGTTAATATCAAGAAATATGACTTCGGGCAAAGACTGCCCTGTCTCCAACAGGTGGAAAATCGACATTAAAGCGGTCTTCCCGTTTCTGAATTCCTCAACCACCAAATCGGTACTGTACTTCGTTAGAAGTTTTCGTAGCCCGAATATGGTAATGCTATCATCATCGACTATGTAAACAGAATTAATCTTCATCCTTAAAATACACACTAAATTTAGAACCCTTGTTCACTTCACTTTGTGCCATTATAGAGCCACCCATCGCCTCGATTTGGTTTTTGGTAATATATAAACCAATACCCCTTGCGTCTGAATTATTGTGAAACGTTTTATACATGCCGAAGAGCTTTTTGCCATACTTTTCTAGGTCGATGCCCAGCCCATTATCTTTTACACAAAAGACAATATTGTCATTTTCCTTTTTTGTGCTCAAATGGATTTCTGGTCTTTTCTCAGGATGTTTGTATTTAACAGAATTGGTCAATAGATTCAGAATGATACTTTCTAAATAGGCAGGTACTGCTTTGACATATACCTTATCTGAAATGGTATTCTTGATTTTTACATCGTGTTGACGCATAAAAGCTGCCAAGTTTTCTTCTACTTTTTTAATTTGCTCAACCAGATTAATCGGCTTTTTCTCAAGGTTGACGTTGGTGCTTATATCAACGACCTCATTTAGGTTTTCCAAAGTGTCCATTAAGTTATCCGAGGCTTTGGTCAACATATCAAGAATTCGTTGTTTTTCTTTTTCGTCTTCTTCTTTAACTAAAAAGTCAACGAGCATGGAGAAATTGGCTGTATGCGACCGAAGGTTGTGTGAAACAATATGCGCAAAATTGATAAGCTTTTTGTTTTGAATGGCAGTTACATTGATAAGGTCACTCAATTGGTTTTCCTTTTGAATGATATCAGAAATGTCCATACTGATCCCAATCAATCCTTTACATTCACCTTCAAGCCCCAATAACGGAATTTTGGAGGTCAAGAATGAGGTAGATACACCATCTTTTTTAATATTAACCGTTCTTTTACCTATAATTGGTCTTTTGGTTTTCATGACCTGAAGATCCTCATCCCTAGATATTTGTGCGATATTTTCATCGTATAGGTCAAAATCTGACAGGCCAACAAGATCTTTGGGAGACTTTACGCCCATATACTCACATTCAGCCTTATTCACAAGAACCTTACGGGATTCGGTATCTTTTATGTAAAGGTTAAGGGGCAAATTGTCAACCAGCGTTCGAAGCAGTTTTTCACTTTCCTTGGTTTGAATTTCTTGATTTACCTGTTTGGTGACATCTTGAAAAGTACCTATTAAACGCGTAACCTTTCCATCTTTATATAAGGGTTTGCCTGCTGCGATAACCCATTTTTCGTTTCCTTTCGCGGTTATTAGTTTCAGTTTTTGTGACCAACTCTCACCCCGGTGAATACCATTATGGGCGAGCATGGCAATTGTATTTCTCGAATGGCCCTGTTGATATAAGTTGATGGCATCTTCCATATTTGGCTCAAAATCGAGCGACACTTCATGTATTTTTTTGGTGATTTCGGACCAATAAAGACTGTCAGCTGCGATATTGTATTCCCAAGATCCTACCTTGGCAATTTCAGATTGTTCTTTTAGTAGATTTTCAATCTTTTCGTGCTTCAATTCATTTTCAAGACGTGCGGTGATGTCGTTGATTTGAATGATAGCACCAATAATATTTTCCTCTTCATTATACCAAGGAACATTGGTCCATTCGAACCACCTTTCTTTTCCAGAAGGTGAGTTGGTGTTTTGTATTCCAAATTCCTTTTCTCCATTAAAACATCGCTTCAGGCAGTTATGCCAATGTTGGTTATCATCTTGGTCAAAAAGATCAAATACCATTTTGCCCAATACTTCGTGATTGGTAAAACCAAAATAGTCTAACCAGGCGTTTGAAACGCTGACAATCTCAAATTCGGTACTGATGAATGCAGTGGGTTGTGGCAATTGCTTCGCCAAATAGCTGAATGCGTAGGTTTTTGTGGCTTTCAAAATGTAGGTTTTAAGATTTGGGATTCTTAAAATATCAGTAATTTCTTACTAAATTATAGGTATATAACTACATATTTACTTTTATGTTGTGTATCATTCAAAAGATGTTGCGAGGATTTCCTTTTGTGCAGGATGCTAGTTGAACGGTAAAATATAGGTGTTGAAATCTTCTTTACCTTCGATGACCTGCGGCAACCACAGTTTCAGGAACCAGACCTGTATAATCTCCACCATTTCTGATTACATCTCTTACGATTGACGAACTGATATATGATTTTCCAGAGGAGGTCAATAAAAAAACCGTTTCAATTTCTGAGAGTTTTCTATTGGTATGTGCAATAGCTTTTTCAAACTCAAAGTCAGCAGGATTTCTTAATCCCCTTAGAATGAAATTGGCGTCGACTTCCTTACAGAAATCAACGGTAAGGCCTTCATAGGTAAGTACTTTAATTTTAGGCTCATCTTTAAAAGCTTGTTCAATAAAACCTTGCCGTTCTTCCAAAGTGAACATGTACTTCTTATCAGCATTGATACCTATTGCAATGATGAGTTCGTCAAAAAGCGTAATGCCTCTTTTAATAATGTCAGAATGTCCAAGGGTTAGTGGATCGAATGAACCAGGAAAAATAGCACGTCTCATGCTCAAGGGAGTTTCATTAAAAATACATAGAATTTGTTATTTCAATGCTTCGTCAATGGCACTTTCAAACAAATCCGCCAATGAAATTCCTGCTACCTGGGCCTGTTGGGGCAAAATACTTTCTTCTGTTAATCCTGGTGTAGTGTTCACTTCGAGGAGGTAAGGTTCATCGCCTTGAAATATAAATTCACTACGAGAATATCCCTTCATCTTGAGAATTTCATAAATCCTTTTGGCAACCTTTTGTGCATTTTGAAATTGAACTTCAGAAATTCTAGCTGGGGTAATCTCTTCTGATTTGCCTTCATACTTGGCGGTGTAATCGAAAAAATCATTTTCACTAACGATTT
>CAYNUM010000363.1:0-3503 GCA_964400025.1 uncultured Croceivirga sp. | reverse complement strand
ATCGGAATATTGGCGATGGCATTGAGTACCATGCTGGTCCACATGATGATGAACGGCTATGCCATAAGTGAGGCATTGAATCAATATGGAAATAGAAAGGTGTTTTTTCTGGGAGCACTGATTCCAGCATTCATGGGGCTGCTTTCTCCGATTATTTGGTCAGGAAGTATAAAGAGTGCTTTGGTAATTCCCGCTTCTGTCATTGCGACTACTTTATTGCCCATTGCCTATTTAATTATAGTGCTGTTAATGAATTCCAAGTCGGCCTTACAAAGCGAGTTGCCGAAAAATAGGACGGTTATCAATCTATTGTTGTTTTTGGCCATGGCAATTGCGAGTTTTGCCTCTGTATGGGCATTGTGGGGAAAGGCAGATAGTTCAAACCCTTTCGAAAGGTTTATGGCCATTGGCGGAATACTGCTGTTATTGGTTTTGGCAGCAATAGGATGTTTTAATTTTTATAGAAAAGAAAAAGGGAATTCATGACTTTCGGAATAATCGGTGGAGGAATGATAGCGCGGTTTCATGCCATGGCAATTAACGCTATTGTTGGGGCAACTCTAGGGGGAATTTATGCCCGAAATGCTACCAAGGCAGAAGCGCTAGGCAAGAAATTTGATTGTTCATACTATTCTGATTTATCGGAATTACTCGATAATCCAGAAATTGAAATTGTTACGATTGCCACCCCGTCGGGTGCGCATTTGGAGCCCTGTTTGGCAGCGGCACGGGCGGGAAAGCATATTGTTTGTGAAAAACCATTGGAAATCAGTCCTGATCGTATTGAGCAAATGATTGATGCGGCGGATATGGCCAGTGTGGTTTTAAGTGGAATATTCAATCGAAGGTTCAATCCGGCCTTGCACCATTTGAAGGATGCCATAGACAATGACCGTTTTGGTCAATTGACCTTATGCGATGCTCAAATTAAATGGTACCGCGATCAAGCCTATTATGATTCTGGGGCTTGGCGGGGAACATGGGAACTTGATGGTGGGGGTGCATTAATGAATCAAGCGATACATACCATTGATCAACTGCTATATTTGGCAGGACCGGTAAAACGCTTATCGGCATCAGTGGCCACCTTAAGCCATACAGGGATTGAAGTTGAAGATACGGCAGTTGCTTTATTGGAATTTGAAAATGGTGCTCGAGGAACTATTCAAGCCTCAACGGGTTGTTTTTCTTCAGAAGGACATCCAGCTCAGATTCAAATCTGTGGTGAAAACGGCTCTGTTTTTTTGAAGGATGAAAAGTTCAGTGTATGGGACTTTAAGGGCTCCAAGCCTGAAGATGCCATAATACATAAAACCTTAATGGAAGGTAATGAAGTGGGATTAGGAGCCAATGACCCCAATGCTATTAATTTTATCGGACATCAAAGAAATTTTGAAGATGTTATTGAGGCTATTAAAAACAATAGAACTCCTCTGGTCTCGGGTCAAGAAGCAATAAAGTCGGTACAACTGATAACGGCAATTTATGAATCGGCTCGTAACAATGGAGAGTGGGTCTCAATTTAAGTTAAACTATAACAATTGGATTCAAAGAATTACAGCCATAGACTTACGGGATTTACAGATGAAGCTTCACCAGATTTGGCAACGCAGATTAAGTTGACCATAGAATTGGGCTGGAACTACATCTCGGCGCGAACCATTGGTGAGGGGAACATTCATGATATTTCAGATGCGGCTTTTGAGGCGGCCGTAGATGCGCTTTCAGAGGCCGATTTAAAAGTAGCGGAATTCGGTAGTTTGATTGGGAATTGGGCGAAGTCGATTCAATCTGATTTTGAAATCACGAAAGGAGAGATAGAAAGATGTATTCCCCGAATGCAAAGGCTTGGAGTTACATATGTAAGGGTAATGTCTTATGCGCAAGAACCTTGGGGAGAAGAACAATACGAGAGCGAGCGTTTTAAAAGGTTGAACTATATCGTTCAACGTTTCAAAGATGCGGGCTTAGTTGCACTGCATGAGAATTGTATGAACTGGGGTGGCTTTTCAGCGCAGCATACCCTAAGACTGCTTAATGAGGTGCCTGATTTGCAGTTGGTTTTCGATACAGGCAATCCAGTCTTTCAGAAAGACCGGTCCAAAGCAGTGCCATATCCTTGGCAGAAGGCATTGGAGTTCTATCATGAAGTGAAGCACGCTATTGCCCACGTTCATATCAAAGACGCTGTTATCATGGAGAACGATACCCCCAAATATACTTTCGCCGGGGAAGGCGATGGGCATGTTAAAGCGATTGTTCAGGACTTAATCCAGAATGGTTATGAAGGCCTATTTGCCATTGAACCCCATATGGGCAAGGTCTTTCATGATGCCTCGCAAAACCAAGAAGATGATTTTGCGTATAACATTTACAAAGAATATGCCCAGCGATTTGAGCAACTTCTCACGGAAATTGTAGGCTAAAAATTGAAATAGTTTTTTGTGTTATGGTAGCAGATATCAGCAACTGTTTTCCCCATCCAATTTAGGTCATTTGGCAATTCGCCGTTCTCGACATCCTTCCCGATAAGATTGCATAGAATCCTTCGAAAGTATTCATGTCTGGGAAAAGACAACAGGCTTCGGCTATCGGTGAGCATACCGATAAACCGAGGTAATAGCCCCATATTACTTAGGGTATTCAATTGTTTTTCCATACCATCTTTTTGATCCAAAAACCACCAAGCAGAGCCCCATTGGATTTTGCCGGCAGAACTACCATCATTGAAATTACCCACCATGGTAGCAAAGAGTTCATTGTCTCTCGGATTCAAATTGTATAAAATTGTTTTACAAAGACTATGCTTTTCATCTAATCGATTTAAAAACGAAGACAGCCCCTTGGCTTGCTCAAAATCACCAATACTGTCTGCCCCAACATCTGCCCCCAATATCTTTCTTAAGCGCGAATTGTTGTTGCGCAAAGCCCCTAGATGAAATTGCATTGTCCAATCTTTTCGATGGTAGATAAGGGCCAACTCATGTAAGGCGGCCATTTGAAATAAAGTAGTTTCTTCCCTAGATAGGTTTTTACCTTGTTTAGTTTTCTGTAAAATTAAATCTAGGTCGTTGTGCGATAAATCAATGTCATACAATTGTGACAGGCCATGATCAGCCAATCGACAACCCTTGATATTGAAATAATCAATCCTTTGCTCTAATGCAGACAATAGATCGTCAAAAGTTGTAATCTGATCTCCTACCAGCCGCTCTAATTTTTCCAGCTGCGGTAAGAATTCAGGGTTATCAATTAAAATGAGCTTATCCGGTCTAAAGGTGGGCAGCATTTTTAAGTTGGAAATTGACTTTTCATGTGCTGCATGAAATTCCAGATTGTCAGTGGGGTCATCGGTGGTACAAATGACTTCAACCTTCATTTTTTGCAAAAGCCCCAAAGCGCTATAATCGCTTTGTTGCAGTTGATGGTTTGTTTCCTGGTAAATACGTTCTGCTGATGAGCTGTCCAACAATTCGGTAATTCCGAAATACCGTTGTAGTTTC
>CAYNUM010000362.1:0-3522 GCA_964400025.1 uncultured Croceivirga sp. | reverse complement strand
TCACCATCCTTAATAATTAATACTCTAAAATAATCAGAAAGGCGATTTCTAAAGTTAAGCCCATCAGAGCGTCTACCTCCCATTTGTGCATAATGTTGTGCCCCAAGTTGTAAACTGGCTTTGTCTGAAAATCGAAATTTAAAGTCAATCGATTTATGATGAACTGTGACCCCCTGGGTCATCCTCTCGTCTGGCATCCAAAAATGCGCAAAACTCCCTTTGACTCCAAACCATGGGGTTACCATATACGGTTTGTTCATGAAGACTTCCAAACCAGGCAAGGGTCTTGCGTTATTGCTCCACAAAATATCTCCATTGGTACTTGACAAACCCAAAAACCGTTCTTCACGTTGTCGAGCTCCTACTGCTATACTTACCGGTTTTGAATCCCATTGGACAAAATAATTTCCGAGACGAGGCGTCAATTCCAAATCTTGACCATAGTCCATAAAGACCGAAGCACCCATCTTTAAAAATTTCCCTTCGGTTAAAAATTGATTGTAATTGTATTCCAATACCGAAAGTGTTTGCGTATTGTTACTGCGTTGTCCATTGGTGATGGCTGAGTTCCAAAAGGGGTTCTGACCATCGGCAAGAATAGCCGATTGCTGTAAAGCGCCGCGATGACGGTATTGTCCGAATGAATATGTACTGCTTAATGCAAAAAATAGGGCGGAAATCACGAAGACCATAGAATAAAGTCTAGATACCGCAAAAGAGTGCTTTTGGGATGACATAGCTGTAGGTTAAAATTTGGTCTTTACCTAACGGTAGTATTTAACCTACATTGCCAGTGTTAATCCGTTTTTAGACGAATGACATCAGAGTTCTTAAAAAACGTTGTGAAACAGCGATTTCCTGTAGTGAAATAAAATAGTTTTTATGATGAATTCACTTACATATTTTGAAGCATAGGTTTATTACCCTCGAGGATTTCAATTGCAAGGCAATGATTTGTTCATTCCAGCAATACCTAAATCATGTCATACTGAGGAGTTCTCCTTCTGTGAACGACCAAGTATCTATTGGTGGTATCGAGCTTCTTCTTCCTTACAAGTTCGTCATTAGAATGACAAAAGGAAAAATTTATGTCATACCTATAAGTTATTGTTGGACTGCCTATGAATGTATCTAAAAAGTTAAAACTGATGTCATATTGAGCTTGTCGAAATATAGTGTCTTATATCCTTTGAATAATCGGTTTCGACAGGCTCAACCTGACAACGGGAGCGAATAACTTTTTAGATACACTCTAATAAAAAGAGGTATTAAATCCCCATTAGTTGTGAAGCTTAGAAACGACAAAGACATACTTATATCATACTGAGGAGTTCAACTTCAGTGTACGAGGAGGTATATCTTAGTATGGAGATTCTTCTTCCTCACTAGCTCGTCATCAGAATGACAATACTATAGCACCGAGCACCTCCGCTGAGCGGAGTCGAAGTATTAAGCACTTAATTAAAGGTATACCACGGTTTTTTCTTTTTTTCTTCGGAATACCCATAGCCGTAACCATAGTTATACCCATATTTATAGCCATAACCCTGACTACGTCCAACATCGTTCAATACCAAGCCAATATTGGGCAGTTTGTTGGTTTTATGCAAGTTTTTAATATGTTCTAATAATTGCTTTTCGGAATATTCAGAACGAATAGCGTACAAAGTTACGTCGGACAATTCCGAAATCAAAAGCGTATCGGTGACCAATACGGTGGGCGCCGTATCGATCAATACAATATCATAAGCTTCACGAGCATTATCTACAATTTGCCCAAAAGTATCGCTATTCAGCAATTGCGGTGCATTTGGGGGAATACGCCCACTAAACAATACATGTAAGTTATCTTCTTTTGGATTTGGAATTTCAATATGTCTAGAAACATCATTGAGTCTGTCTAATAATAAATCGGAAAGCCCTTTTCGATTTTTGTCTAATTTAAAGTGAGTATGTAATTGTGGATTTCGAAGATCTGCCCCAATCAATAAGACTCTTTTTCCCATATGAGTGAAAGCCCTCGCGAGTTGTAAAGACAACAAGGTTTTACCTTCACCTTTTACAGAAGAAGTACATAGAACAACTCTTCCTTTGCCCTTTTCTCCTTGACGCATCAAAAAACTGAGATTCGTTGCCATAATTCGAAAACTCTCCCCCAGACCACTCCGGTCGGTTAATATGTTCTCAATGCTCTCATGTGGAATAGATGGGATTTCCGCTAAAATTGGTAAATCCGGTAACACTTTTTCTATATCGTTTTTTGAATGAATCTTAGTGTCTAAGGAAAATCTTAAGTATAGTATCAAAAAAGGCAATATTAAACCACTCAATCCAGCAACACCATATATCATTAGGGGTTTTGGCGAAGCAGGTTTACGATTTGTAAGGGCGTAATCAATCACCTTAATTGAAGGAGAAGTAATCGCATAGTTAATCGCTGCTTCTTCACGTTTTTCTAACAGCACTAAAAACAGGTTCTCCTTCAAATTTTGTTGCCGTTCTATGGCACGTAAGGCCCGTTCTTTTTCAGGTAATGCTGAATATCTGCTTGTATTCACAGCACCATCTAGTCGTAAGCTCTTCAAGGTTGTCCGTAATTGGGAGGCATAAATGTTTAGGGACTTGTTGATATTGACCAAACGTCTAGAAAGTTGTTCATTAATAGATATTAGAGTTGGATTCCGTTCCCCCATATTCGGCAACATCTTCTCGCGCTCTAATACCAATTCATTATACCCGGCAACCATTATATTAAGATTAGCGTTATCCAAACCCACATTTGCAGGTAAAAGCCCAAAACCGATTTGTGATTTTACGGCGTCTCGTAACATTTCTGCTATAGAAATTTGAGTGGTTAATTTGGAAACCTCCGCTTCCGTCTCAGCCTTTCGTTGCAGTGTTAAGCCAGCATCGGCTTCGATATAGGCCAATTGATTAGCCTCTTTAAAACTTTGTTTTCCCGTTTCAATACTATCCAATTCTTGGGTCAAATAAACAAAACGATCGTCAATAAAATCCAAAGTACGTTGACTGACCAATTGCCGATCCAAAATACCATCTTCATCAAACTTTTGAATTAACGTGTTCAAAATTGCCTCAGAACGGTTTATATTTTCACCCTTTATGATTAATGAAAGAATCTCACTATCCTCCTCGGTTGGTAATATTTCAATTTGATCAGATAATTGGAGATAAGCATCTTTCTTATCTTTTATAGTAATTCGAAATTGTTTTGAATCATTATCAAGAAATTTTTGAACTGTTTGTCTAGTATAATTTAATCGAAAAGGAAGTTTTGCAGACAAAGAGTCAGATTCATCAAAACCAAAGTTTAAAATCTCATCTTCTTCATTTTTTATCTGAAATCCATTTTTTGATAATTCTATTTCGAACGATATGGGTTTACCAGAATAATCGTATTCCTCGAGTTTCTCAACTATAAATGGCAAATCCCATAATTGTTTTGTCTTAATTGTTCCAACTTTGAAATAATCGATGTCTAAATTCAAATCATCAATAACT
>CAYNUM010000361.1:0-3526 GCA_964400025.1 uncultured Croceivirga sp. | reverse complement strand
AAAAAGCAGCATTATCACCACGGAAATAACCACAGCTACAATCATTAGAACAAGTGCGTCATTCGGATTTGGTGAAATACCATTGGTCATGCCTATTGCCGTTAAAATGGAGTCAAACGAAAAGACGATGTTGATTACAGTAATCTGAACAATTGCGTTGCTTAAAGAGGAAGACCTACTCTTTTTGACTTCACGTTCATCATGCCCCCGGTCTTCAATCTTTTCATGAATTTCTTTGGTGCTCTTGTACAATAGAAAAAGGCCACCTAGAAACAGAATTAATGCTTGCCAGCTGATTCCACCATGTATCCAGGTTTCGTTCAGGACCAGAAAAGGCTTTTTAAGGGAAACCAGCCAAGTAATTCCAAAAAGCAAAATGATACGCATGCCCATAGCCAATACCAATCCGAGATTGGTGGCTTTCTTTCTATCTTTCTTTTCTAGCTTACCAGCGGCAATGGTAATGAAAATGATATTGTCTATACCTAAAATGATTTCCAAGAAGGTAAGTGTAAGCAATGCCATCCAGGCATCGGGACTCGAAAAGATTTCAAACATGGTTAGTTGGTTTTATAGGCAGTACCCCTTAATTTTTTTGTTTCGTCTACGGCACTGAATTCAAATGTATAAGAACTATCCGTTGTAGTCAATATTTTTATGTGCACGGACTTTTCTTCTGCCCTGTTTTTAGGGTTCATTTTCTTCAGTATATATTCGCAATCATTGATCCAGCGAATGGATGAGGTGTCCTGTTTACCCTTAAAATACTCGATTTCAAAATTATCTGTTCGGTCAAAAACCGTTGTCAGGGTATCACCCTCCACTCTAGCTGAAAAACTGAACTTTCCCGTCTTGAAATCAGTACAATTTCGTTGTGGGGCTTGCTGACAACCGCTCAATACTATTAGGGCGAAAAAAGCAAATTTTCCCAAAAAAGGTACACGGAAATGCATAAGGTAAAAGTACGCCTAATTTTTGGGTTGAAAGGTTTCAAAAGTTCCATCTTCATAGAAGAAGACAATTCTTGAAACTTGCTTTTCGGCCATGCTATGAAGTGTTTTTGTATTGGGAGTAAGTGGGGCAATATTCTCTTCAGGTTCTTTCTTCACTGTTCCAGAGGATTTTGCTTTTGCAGGAAATTCTCCTTTCCCGTTCAGCAACCAATACAGATTTATTTCTGGAAATCGTTTGACCAGCTTGAGTACAAAATCTAGACTAGGCTTATTTCTTCCCGACAGGAGGTGCGAGATGCTTGAACGGGGTACTCCTATTTCGTCTGCGAGGGAAGCGGGGGTAAGATTAAAATGTGACATTATTTGTTTGATGCGCTCTGTCATGACATGATTAACATTTGTAACACCTAGAAATAGGACCATTCTGAATACCGTAATTGCACTTGACAACCCTATTATAGTATTCTATTCAAGTTTAAATGAGCTAAAATAATTAGCTGAATATCAATATTATAACTATTCATTTCTTGTTTAATTCACAATTTGAACAGTGAAGTTTACAAAAGTAAATCAAATTTTTCTTTTAGGAGTTCGGGTTACAAAAATGAATCAATAAGGTAAAGCAGTAATTTTCTTTGCCGCTGTGTCATTATTCTTACATTATTTTTAAAAAAAACACAGTTTAATTATATATTATCTCTTAATTCATTAATTTTACTGCAAATTCTTTTGTTATGAGCAAAGTAAAACTAGATGAAATCGACCACCAGATATTGGATATGCTTATTGACAATACGCGTACTCCATTTACCGATATTGCGAAAAAACTTTTGATATCGGCGGGAACTGTACATGTTAGGGTAAAAAAGATGGAAGAGGCGGGAATCATTAAAGGTTCTTCCTTGACTTTGGATTATGTTAAATTGGGGTATTCCTTTATTGCCTACGTTGGAATTTTTCTTGAAAAAACGCACCAAACCAAATTTGTTTTGGAGCGGTTGACACAGATTCCGTATGTAACGGTCGCACACATTACGACTGGAAAATTTAATATATTCTGTAAAATTAGAGCTAGGGATACTACCCATGCCAAAAACATCATATTTAAGATTGACGATATAGATGGTATCAGCAGAACCGAAACTATGATTTCGTTGGAAGAAAGCATCAATGACAAAAAACGGTTAATGCATACCATTTTTAACGAGCTCTAATCGGCAACATTGAAATCAACAGACTTAAGACCTGACGAGTTTCATTCGTATTATGGTCCCTACATTGAGACCTTAGGGGATGTTGAATTGATGGGTTGCCTAGAAAATGGTTTGCATCAAATCTCAGATTTTATTGGGCAGATTCCTGATAATAGAATGGACTTTCTATATGCCCAAGGTAAGTGGAGCATTGCTGAGGTGTTGGTCCACCTAATGGATGCCGAAAGGGTTTTTCAGTATCGGGCACTTCGATTTGCACGAAACGACAGGACAGAACTCATGGGTTTTGACCAAGATTTTTACGTCCCAGAAAGTTTTGCAAATGACAGAACTAAAGGAGCAATTATCGAGGAATTTTCTGCACTTCGAAAATCGACAATTACTTTTTTCAAAGGTTTGGCTGAAGAACAATTAATGCGGAGCGGAAAGGCGAATGGGGCAGCGATGAGCGTCAGGGCACTGGGATTTGTGATTTGCGGGCACCAAGCGCACCATTTCAAGATTTTGAAAGAGCGCTATTTGAGTTAATCGCTATTTCCTGAGTCTAGGTCTAGATCGGTATGTGTATCCGCAACCTCTTTTAAGGGAGGGTTATTTTCTAGTTCCTTCTCAATATTCTCTTCGAAATTTGAGATAAAATTGGATAAGCTTTGGCTAATCTTAACCAGGAAAATGGTGTCATCTGTCCGTACTTCAACAGCCTCAATTAGCTCACCGTTAGGTTTTTTAAGCACGATGATGTCATCATCTCCATAACCATGTGGGTATAAATCTATTAGTAAGGAAGCAACGCCATGGTCCAATCGCTTGTAGTCAACAATAACTCGTCTCATATTGGTTTAGTTTAGGTTACTAAATCTATAAAAAATAGATGCCCTAATATTCAAAGAGTTGTCAATGTCACTATTTAGTATACGAAGGATTCAATCCATGTAGTAAAGAAAAGAATCCCTTAATAAATCCCTGGGGACTTTAATGTCTATAACCGCTGCACCAATTTCGCTTAGGAGTACAAAATTGATTTTACCGTGCTCATTTTTTTTGTCGTGCTTTAAGAGATCAAGAATTGTATCAATTTCTGTATCAGAAAATTTTACCTGTTCAAAATGGGTTAGAAAGTTTTTCTTGATTTCCTCTAAATCAATTTTTGAAAGCCCCGTTAATTTATGCGACAGATAACTTTCCATAATCATTCCTATTACAATGGCCTCACCATGTAAAAGTGTTTTTCTTTCTGCTGCCTCCAAAAAATAAGACTCGACGGCATGACCGAGAGTGTGACCAAAATTTAATTTCTTTCTTATGTTTTGCTCTGTTGGATCTTTGGTAACAATGCCACCCTTGAGTTGTATTGAGGTC
>CAYNUM010000360.1:0-3552 GCA_964400025.1 uncultured Croceivirga sp. | reverse complement strand
AAGACTCCCAGGCCTCATAGGCATGTTGAAACTTATTGGGGTCAATTTCAAAAAGAGCAAACATATTATTGTCCCATACAAGATCATTGTTGACAACATCCCAGTCCCAAATCCCAATTTGGGCACTTTCAACGGCCATACGCATTCTATTGTCCATTAGCTCATTGCGCAGGCGTTCTCTTTTTACCTCATCTATATCTTGAAAGACCCCTTTGAATCCAATGGTCTTTCCATTGCTGATTTCAGCTTCGCCAATTGCCCTTACCCACTTCTCGTTGCCTTTGGCCGTTACAATAATGAGCTCTAGATCAAAAGGATTTCCACTTTCAATGCACTCAGAAACTGCCTCGACAATTCTATCTCTATGGTTCCCTTTTTTATAGAAGTTGATTCCCTTTTCCAAATCAGGAATAAAATCTTGGGAAACTTCATGAATTTCCTTTGTCAAGCTTGACCATGAAACCGAATTCCGTATCAAGTCCACCTTCCAACTTCCAATTTTTGCTATTTGCTTGGCCTGTATTGCCAGTTCGTATTGGGTTTTGCCATCAGTCACATCATCAAAATAGACCTGAAAGGTTTCCGATAAATCGCCGGTGGGGTATAAAGAGGTTCTAATCCATCGTGTTCTTCCTGATTTAGAAATAATGGGTAGTGTTTCAATATGCTTGGTTTCGTTTCGTGCAGACTCCAAGAAACCTTTAGGAATCTCACCAAAAATTTCCCCTAAGGTTTTAAACCGAAAGGTCTTTGGTTTCTCAAACAACACCGAAACAGCCTTTGAAGAATTCAAGACATCAAGATCCTTATTCAACACGGCGATTGGCAGCGGAGAGTCTTTTACTATAAAGCTGATTGATTTGGTTTTCAAACCGCAATTTTTAATTGATAACGTAGGAATTTTCCTAAAATTATGTGGAAAATCCATGTCCTGCAATTAAAATGTCATTTTATAGGATTGAAATGTTATTATAGATAGTTGAAGTGATGTTTTTGCTTGTTGAAAGCTCTAAAGAGAAGTAATTAGTATCAAAACATTTTCACCCTTTTGTTAATTTCTGTTAATTTTATTAACTTACCCTTAACAATCGAGCCTATGTGGTACAAAGAAAATTTTTCAGAGCTACGAATCTTGCTAGTTGCAATACTAATTGGTCTCAGCATCATCACCTACACCCTTTACCATACCTATTCAGATGAAGTATCTGAAAAAATTACCCAGACCATTGCCGAAAATTTACCCGAATTCGATAACGAAGTTGCCGGGCGCTAGTAATTTGTAGATTTTATTAAGTCAATTTAGGATTCGGATAATTATCTGATTGGTCTTCGACAGTATTATCCAAACAGGTAAAGTCTTTTTCAACTAATAGGGAAAGTGCACTCGAATCATTCCAATCCACAGAATTACTGAAACCCACTTGGTTACTTGCCGCCCAACCCTCTTGTTCTGATTTTGGAAAGTAGATTGTGATGGTATTATCCACGAAATCAGCTTCCAATTCTGTAATTCCATCCTTTGCTATAAGTGCATAGGTCAAAGCTTTACTTTTAAAGTGTGTGATTTCAGCGTAGCTTCCAGTTTTACTAAAGGTTTCAACCTCTGTCTTTGTCAGTCGAAACCTAACTGAATTTCCCTTGATTCGAATTTTCATAATACAAACCTTTTCTTGTCATTCCCGCCTTCGCGGGAATCTATAATTCATACATCTTATTATGCTCAGACTGCGCTTCGACAAGCTCAGTGTGACAGCTATGGTATGAACAAGATTGTTATTTTTTGTTCACAAGCCCTTTGGTAAACTCATTTAGGGTTTCGATTTTTTCTTCAAAGTCTCCCTTGATGGTCTTACGGTATTTGTTTAAGTTTTTGACCAAATCGTCAATATTTTCAGGAATCACATCCTCAAAAAACTGACGCAATCGCTTTGCCGTGGTCGGCGACTTACCATTGGTTGAAATAGCCACTTTTACATTGCCCTTTGTGACAATGCCCCCCATATAAAAATCACAATAGGGTGGATTATCGGCGACATTTACCAAAATAGAACGTTTACGACAATCGGCATAGACCTTTTCGTTTACCTTAGTTTTATCCGTGGTAGCAACCACGATATGCTTTTTCTTTAGATAGTGTTTTTTGTACTTACCCTTGTGCATCGCCACCTTATGCTTCTCGGCCAACTTTACCGTTCCTTCCCGATACATAGGCGAAATCATTTCCACTTGGGCATTGGGACTCGACTTTAGCAAAAAAGTCAACTTTTCCTCAGCAACATTGCCTCCTCCCACAATCAAAACCTTGAGGTTATTGACCTTTAGAAATACAGGATACAGTTCATTACGTTCCATGTGCTATTTCTTTTTCTTGATAAAGGCCCTGAGTCTTGTCGTCGGCACCTTTTTGTTTTTAGTATCTTGTTTGGATAACCAAAACTAACCTTTTTAGAGAATAGGGTATTAGTATTGAAATAAAGAACATGAAAACAAGAATTACAGAGTTGTTTGGAATCGAGCACCCCATTATTCAAGGTGGAATGCACTACGTAGGATTTGCCGAATTGGCCGCAGCCGTGTCCAATGCAGGAGGATTGGGTATCATTACCGGTTTGACCCAAAAAACGCCTAACGACCTTGCCAATGAAATTGCCAAGTGTCACACCATGACCGACAAGCCTTTTGGGGTAAACCTGACTATTTTACCCATGGTGAACAGCCCCGATTACCCTGGCTATGTCAAAGCAATTATTGAGGGTGGCGTACGCATTGTGGAAACCGCGGGCAGAAGCCCTGAACCGTTTATGGAGGCCTTTAAAAAATATGGGGTCAAGGTAATTCATAAATGTACCAGTGTACGCCATTCATTGAAGGCACAAAGTCTGGGTTGCGACGCAGTAAGCGTTGATGGGTTTGAATGCGGAGGACACCCAGGTGAGGACGATATTCCAAATTTCATATTGTTATCACGGGCTGCTGAAGAACTAGAAGTTCCTTTTGTGGCCTCTGGTGGAATTGCCACAGGAGCACAACTGGTGGCATCATTAGCGCTTGGTGCCGACGGTATCAATATGGGTACTCGATTCGTAGCTACAAAAGAGGCGCCTGTACACCAAAATGTCAAAGATTCGATAGTCGCCGCTTCAGAGCTCGACACTCGTTTGATTATGCGCGGACTTCGTAATACCGAGCGAGTGATGAAGAACAAGGCTGTTGAAGAGCTAGTGGCCGTTGAAAAAGAAAAAGGCGACGCGATTACTTTTGATGATGTTGCACCCTTCGTCGTTAGCAAATATGCTGATATCATGAAAAAGGGTGTGATGGATGAAGGCGCATGGAGCTGTGGTATGGTTGCAGGCCTTATTAACGATGTGCCCAGCTGTAAAGAACTTATCGATACCATCATGAACGACGCCCATAGTATCATTCATAAGAGATTGGCAAAACTTAGTTAAAATAAAAAGCCCCACCGTAATAACAGTAGGGCTTTTTTAATTGTTGGTGGTCCCACCTGGGCTCGAACCAGGGACCAACTGATTATGAGTCAGCTACTCT
>CAYNUM010000359.1:0-3559 GCA_964400025.1 uncultured Croceivirga sp. | reverse complement strand
GGCGCCGAAGCCGCCGCTGCCGAACTGATGGCCGCAGATGAAAGTAACAGTGAATTAAAATACGTAAGGAACCAAATAAGACATGAACTGGTTCCCAAACTCAAGGACATTCAAGAGAATTTCGAATCCAATTTTAGAAAAACCCAAGATTTCTTGGGGCAAAGCGCAGTTTTGCTGGATGAGTACGGCAAATTGTTGAAAAGACAGCTGTTCCAAGAAGGTCAAATTGGCATAAGAATTTCATGTAAAGAATTGATGCAATTGTACCCTCTGGAAGCTTACCTACATCTATTGTTCAAAGATTTTGGTTTTACACAGTGGAACGATTTACAAGATTTGATAACAGCTCAAAGCGGTAAAGAAATCCGCTCTCGAACGCACCGGATGGTTAAGGATAGGAATTCCATCATCCTTACTAAAATTACTATGCCTGATTTAGACGGAGATATCTTTTGGATTGATAAGAATCTAACGGAAATTCAGTTGCCTATTCCCTTGAAAATTGAGAGGGTTCAACATTTGGCAGAAGTACGGGAAGAGGTGGCCTTTGTTGATAAGGAAAAGTTAAACTATCCTTTAAACTTAAGGAAATGGAAAATTGGCGACTATTTTTATCCGTTAGGGATGAAGGGTCAAAAGAAACTGTCCAAGTTTTTTAAAGATGAAAAGTTCAATACGCTTGAAAAAGAATCACAATGGTTGTTGTGCTCGGACGACCAAATTGTTTGGGTAGTTGGTAAACGATTGGATGATAGATTTAAAGTCTCTAGCCGAACTAAAGAAATAGTAAAGATTACATGGGTCAAATAAAACGCTTTTTTGTTCTACTTACGGTTTTGTTTACGGTTGTTGGCATAGCACAGACCGATGAAAATCCTGCAATTTGGAGTCATGAGGTAAAGGAGCTCTCGCCAACGGAATATGAGTTGATATTCAAGGCCAGTATAGCAAAAGACTGGTTCATCTATTCCCTGTACACTGCAGAAGGCGGCTCAATGCCCAGTGAATTTGAGTTTGTAAAAGCAGGAGAAGACTACGAGCTGCTTGGTAAAACCATCGAGGGTAAAACGTACACGAAATACACCGAAGTCTTTGATGTTGATGAAACCTTTTTCAAAGGGGAGGCGCTCTTTGAACAGAAAATAAAGGTTTTAAAGGACGAGGTTTCTCAAATTGAGGTCATCTTATACTATCAAATATGCAAGGAAGTCTGTGTATTAAAGGAAGAGGTCTTTACCATAGCGTTGGATGGTGGTGAAGTAGAAGAAGTGGTAAAGACATTGGATGAACGTAGTCTTGCCATGACCAATGCCCTTAAACTTGATTTAAAGAACAAATCGAAGTTGACTGGGGGAACAGCCTCACAAGGTTCAAATTCCAATAATTTATGGGTATTGTTCGGTCTAGGCTTTCTTGGGGGGCTCATTGCGCTATTGACACCTTGTGTTTTTCCATTGATTCCATTGACAGTTTCGTTTTTCACAAAGCACACCGGCAATCGCGCTCAAGGCATAAAGAATGCCTTGCTATATGGATTTTTCATAGTGTTCATTTACTTTTTGCTGAGTCTTCCCTTCCACATATTTGATTCCATTGACTCGCAGATTTTGAATACCATTGCGACCAATGTGTGGTTAAACCTTCTGTTCTTTGTCATTTTTGTCTTTTTTGCATTCTCCTTTTTCGGCTACTATGAACTCACTTTGCCGAGCTCTTGGGCGAATAAATTGGACAGTGCTTCTACCAAAGTAGGCGGCGGATTAGGCATCTTTTTTATGGCACTAACGCTGGCCATTGTCTCTTTTTCTTGTACTGGACCAATTTTGGGGGGACTTTTGGGAAGTACGACCTTGGCCCAAGGGAGTGTGGCCACTAATCTAACTATTGGAATGACTGGCTTTGGTTTGGCCTTGGCCCTACCTTTTGCTTTGTTCGCACTTTTTCCCACCTTATTGAATTCCCTACCAAAGTCTGGTGGGTGGATGACTACTGTAAAGGTGGTTCTTGGTTTTTTGGAATTGGCACTTGCCTTTAAATTTCTGTCAAATGCAGACTTGGTTGGTAATTGGGGCATATTGAAACGAGAGATATTTATTGCGATTTGGATTGTCATATTTGTGCTCTTGACACTCTATCTTTTTGGTCTTTTCCGGTTTCCACATGATGGCCCCAAACAAAAGCTTTCAATGGGTAGAAAGGTTACGGGTGTTGTCAGTGCAGCCTTTGCATTATTTCTGGTTTTGGGTTTGTCCAATGTGACTTCTTTAAAAGTATTGAGTGGGTTTCCCCCACCAGATTTTTATGCCGTTTCCCAGACTGAAACAAATTGCCCTTTAGGACTTGATTGTTATAAAGACTTTGAAGAAGGCTTGGCAGTGGCCCAAAAGGAAGGGAAGCCCATTTTACTTGATTTTACTGGATGGGGCTGTGTTAATTGTCGGCGTATGGAAGAAAATGTGTGGAGTGACCCCAAAGTGTATCCTCTGATTCAAGATAAGTACGTGCTTATTTCCCTCTACGTTGATGATAGAAAAGAACTGCCCGAATCGAAACAGTTTGATTTTCAATATGAAAGCGGCCGTATCAAAACAATCAATACCGTTGGTAAGAAATGGGGCACATTCCAAACCATAAATTTCAACGCTGCCTCTCAACCTTATTATGTGCTGCTTTCCCCTGATATGGAAATCTTAAGTCCTGCTGTGCAGTATGTTGATACTGACACCTATGAAGAATGGCTGAAATCTGGACTTAAATACTATCAGTTGTCCATGAAATAGTTATTTTTATTGGGTTAAGAAATAAAAGTTTCCCATGCGATTATTAAAAAGAATTCTTCTCGTCCTTTTGGGCTTGGTGGCTATTGTTGTACTAGGTCTTTTCATTTTTATGAACAGCTTGACGCCAACTTATGAAGGAGAGCAGGAGTTGAGTTCAATTTCAAACGAAGTCCAGGTCTACTTTGACACCTATGGCGTTCCACATATATATGCTGATAACGAAGAAGACGCATTGCGAACTTTGGGCTATGTGCATGCCCAAGACCGACTATGGCAAATGGAACTGTTGCGAAGGGCAGGAGCAGGCAAACTATCAGAGATTTTCGGAGAACTCACCTTAGAGACCGATAAGTTTTTCCTTTCGTTAGGTATTGGTGACCACAATGATAAAGCTCTGGCGAATTTAGACCGAAACCATGAGAGTGTTATTCTTGCCAACGCTTATTTGGATGGAATCAATCAATTTATAGAAGAAGGACCAACCCCTGTTGAGTTTTACTTAACAGGCCTTGAAAAGCAAAAATTTGATTTAAAGGATGTATATAATGCCGTTGCCTATATGGGCTTTACGTTCAATAAAGGAGCAAGAGACATTGTAAATACCAACTTTTTGAAGGTACTTGACACCTCTTATACCAATCAGCTTTTTGAAAATGACCCATCAAGAGCAATAAAAATTCCAGTTTACCAAGATACATCAGCTGTTGAATTGGCGGCCATTCATAATAAAATCACGAATGCCCTTGAAAATCTTCCGATACCTGAAATTTATGGCAGTA
>CAYNUM010000358.1:0-3577 GCA_964400025.1 uncultured Croceivirga sp. | reverse complement strand
CTTGCCAGCACTAAAATGGAAACTGCAGCCACCGAAAGGGCTTAACCCGCTTATTTTCATACCTATCAGGTCGTTTTTTGTTAACTTCCGAAACAGTTAACCGACCCAACCCATGCTTAAATTCTTCAGAAAAATTCGCCAGAGACTGCTCTCTGAGAATCGCTTCTCGAAATATCTGCTCTATGCCATTGGCGAAATAATTCTAGTAGTCATCGGAATACTGATTGCTCTACAGATTAATAATTGGAATGAGAATCGCAAGCTTGATAGAGAACGTCAAAATCTCATTGCTTCCTTGATTGAAGATTTTGAATCTACCCGAGATGATATTACGAATAACCGCTTACCGGTAATAAATAGGGCTATAGAGGATATAGAAACCTTTAATGCTTTAATTAAAGATGAACCACCCACGGTGACAGTAGATTCACTTAGGGTATTAGGAGTTGCGTATTTTGTTGCTTATCCATTCGTTCCAAATTTATCATCGCTAAAGGATGCCTCTTCGAGTGGTAAACTTAGCCTACTCAAAAGCAAAGAGCTTTTTAAAAAATTTACTGAATTTGAGGTTTACGCTGACATCATAGCAAGACTGACATCAGAATCGTCACACGCTTATTTTAACGGTTCCCTTTGGGAAATTAGAAAAACAGTGAAGCCAGACACGTTCTTGCTGGTGACAATCCTATGCCAGATTTGAGCTACGAAGAATACAAGACCATCTTAGATAAACCCTTGGCTCAAACAGCACTCTACAATGCACAGATTCTTATTGAAAACAAAAGATATAGGCTTAATGATGTTCTAGAGGTTACCGAGGATATTATTGCCATTCTTGAGGAAATGCAAGATTCAACACATGATTAAATTCTTTCGGAAAATTCGCCAAGGACTGCTCTCCGAGAATCGTTTCTCAAAATACCTGCTCTATGCTATTGGTGAGATAATACTGGTAGTCATTGGTATTTTGATTGCCTTACAGATTAACAATTGGAATGAAAATCGAAGGGACAAAAAAAAGGAACAAACGTATTTAGTCAATTTAAAAAAAGATGTTGCAAAGGATATTGATTTTCTACAGCAATATGTTTTAGATCGATATCCAAAAAAAGTTGAAGTATTAGAAAAAGCCAAGGCATTTTATCAAGGTTCGTATAAAATCAAAGACACCATTTCTTTTTTGAATGATATCGGTTATGGTAATGTATTCGGAAATGTAAATTTTGCGTTTAGCAATACAACATATGACCAATTAGTAAGCACAGGTGATTTTAATGTAATTCAAAGTGACTCATTAAAGGCTTCAATACTCAACTACTACCGCATCTTGAATGCCACTAGTGCAGTTAGTAAACAAAAACCTACCGGTTATATCAAATTCACCAATTCTTTAGCTCCGTTTAATAGAAACGAACCAAACTATATATCTGATTTTGATTCTGGTTTTTTTATCTCCAAGATTAAGTCAGAGGAATTCTATAGACTAGTTAATCTCGAAATCACATTGGCTCATGAAATCAAGGATAATGTGGAGTTAATCAATCAACAAGCAAATCAACTTATCTCATTAATCAGCACCCAAATTGATGATTAAATTCTTCCGTCATATACGCCGCACTCTAATCCAAGAAAACAACATGGGGAAATACTTTAAATATGCTATTGGTGAAATAGTGCTCGTGGTCATTGGTATTCTCATTGCCCTTCAAATCAATAACTGGAATGAAGAACGTAAATCGGCCTTTGAGGAAAAGGAGATTTTACAAAACCTCTATGAAAATTTAACCTTGGCAAGCCAACAATCTGAATCGTTAATTGCCCAAGAAAAGGAATTAAAAAAACTTCTTATCGGCATTCTTGGCGTTAATTCCAATAACTCGGCTTCTGAGCATACTGAACTTTCTGATGCTATATTCAAAAAAGCTGTCTGGGATTTACAGAGTAATTTGCCCATTGTCAACGCTTACTTTAATCTGAAGAATACCAACAAATTAAGCCTAATCAAAGACAAAGAAATCAATGAAAGATTTCCAGATTTCGAGTTCAAGTTAAAAAAACTCAGTGATGCACTTGATGATCGATTGAGTGTACATCAAATTCGAATAGATGACGTTTTTGAAAAAGACGTCAACTTCTTGCTCTTGATAAAATCAAATATTCCAGAAATCAATGTAAGCAATGAAAACCCAAATGATTATTCAAAAATCTTGAGTAATCAGCGCGTGCGAAATCTCTTGGGAATGAAACTCGATTTCACTCAAGATGTTATTGATTATAGAGAAGAATTGGATAGCGCTATCAAAGATTTAATTGCGCTAATTAACGCTGAATTGGTAGCTAATTAAAGAATAATTACTCTTGGTTTTCAGCTTTACCCAAATGATTCGCTGAATTCGCAATCAAAGCAATCGCCAACCAATAGGTTGATAGAATCACCACCCCTGAAAGCGCAAATGAAGCTTTAAACTTGTTTACGGCAATCATACTATCAGAGAACATAAAAAGTACTACTCCTACCGCAATCAAAGCATAGGCAATCGTATTATTCTTCAAATACAGCGATATTCCCTGCCAAGCCATAAATAATATAACCAAAACATAAGCTGCTACGGGGTATTTTAGAGATCCCAAATCTGGGTATAACCAGGCATAAAGGGCAATTCCAACAATAACTAAAACAATAAGGGCCATTGTATTTTTCTGAAATCCACCCAACGTTATAAATCCTCGGGCAAAAAGAAGGTGCGCTATAAGAAAGGAGCTCAATCCAAAAACAAAATAGTCTTGCTTTAATAAAAGCACATCTCCCAAGAGGCAAAAACAGAGTGCGACAAGCAATGTTCTTTTATAACCAGCATGGGTGTTTTTTGTCAAAACAACCAATAAAATGAACAGAATCGTGGTCAATGGTTTTAAGGCCATGTACCAAGTACTCCCTTGATAATCCAAAAAAATGGCAACCAACGCACTTACCAAAATCAAGAGGTTTAAAGCCGTCGTTCTAGACTTGATATGCATCAGCCTACACCTAACGTAACGGGAAACCTTTTGCAGCCCACCAGGGATGCACTTCAATCTCCAAGCGACCTGCCTGAACCGAGGGGTCAAGGTTTGCCAAACTGTCGGCCATTTGAAGGGTAGGCACATTATAAATGGTGATGCCTCGAATATCGCCGTCATCTCCAAAAGGTCCAGAGATATCGGCATAACCCAACTCGTACATGCGCCCCAAATGGGCCATATGTAAAGCTTGTAGGCTGTCGGTTTCTGCCTTGTTTTGAGAACGTTCTGGACCACGCTTCAAAAACGCAATGAAATATTGCTGCATCAATACGGTGTCTTTGGTTTCTTCATCAACGTAGTCAAAGATTTGAAAACCTTTATCGGTCATTTCTTGTTTTAATACTGCCATACTCTTCTTTGGTTCCTCAATTTCGGTATTCGTTTCTGTCTTTTCCACTTTTTTACAAGCAAATGCCACAAGAACTAGGGTCAATACTACTATCTGTTTTATTCTATCCATTGGTTAAAAGGTTTTATACTTAGTTGCGAGTTGTAATATTTTATTTTGCCGGTA
>CAYNUM010000357.1:0-3588 GCA_964400025.1 uncultured Croceivirga sp. | reverse complement strand
TATCAATATGTCCAGCTTCCAAAACGTCAAAACACCCACTAGTATTGGTTGGGTCGTCAGAATCTAAATCGAAGCAATCTGAAAGCCCATCCCCATCGGTATCTTTTGTCAATCGAATGTTATCATAGTTACCGGCCCATGAATGGACTGTGTTTCCAGCTCTAGCAACACCAAATGGTGTGCCCTCGTGGGTGATTCTCATTAAAATACCCTGTCCTAGTGCAGCATTTGGTGCTGCGATATTCACTTGTACCGATAGATCGGTCCAGGTGCCTGGAGCAGTTAAATCACCATCCAAGGTTGCCGCTGCCAATGGAACAAATGAAGCAGCATCAGTTCCATAACCAATTTCTATGGTATTTACGGCATCATTTCTAAATTGAGAATCCTCAAGGCCATCACCGACAGCTACAGTAAGCGTGTAAGTTCCTACCTCAAAAGTTTTGGAAAACTCATTGAGTGTCACGGAAACGGGTTGGTCAAAAGAATTAATAAAAAGAAATTGGGTGCCATCGTTGGCATTGTCGTAATTAGCTCCAACACCTGCAGGGACAATATCATGGGGGCCAGCCGAAAATCCTGGGGTTATGGACCAGTTTGAACCAGTAAAATTATAAGGTGGAGATGGATCATTTTCAAAACTGAAATCAGTGATTGGAACTTCGCATTCATTGACATCTGTAATACCGTCGTTATCATCGTCTAAATCGACGCCATTCAAAATCCCATCTCCATCATTATCGCACAAATCCCCAATACCGTCACCATTGGTATCAGCTTGACCAGGATTGAATGTAAAAACACAATTGTCGCCGACATCAAGGACTCCATCCCCGTCGATATCTTGAGCTTGTAGCCCAAAAGCAAGACAAAACAAAAAAGAAAGAAATAGGAGCGTTTTCTTGTTCATAGCAAATGGTTATAGAGCTGGGGGCAATATAATTCTATCGCTTTAAAGGTAATTTTTTTGAAGTATCACCCTTTCTTTAGATCGGTAAAGTACTCATTTATTGGACATACATACCATTAGACCAAACTTTACTGTGAACAATCTTTAATTTCTTACCAACAAGCGTACGGAATCGGGGTCACCTGCATCATAGTCGACTCGAATAAAGTATAACCCATCCCTAAGGTTACCAACAGGTAGTTCATACGCCTGGCCACTACTAACGTCTGAAGGTACGTAGGTATAAATCAATCGACCAGTGTTATCATATAAACCAAGTTTGGTCGCTTGTCTTCCATCAGGTTTTTGCACAAACAACTGAGCCATACCTGTTGAAACCGGATTGGGAATAACTGCAACCAGATTGTCATTTGAATTTGGTGTATTAGAAGGTAAAACAATGATTTCAATACTATCTGTGGACGAAAGCCCTTCTTCATCGCGAACTTCCAAAGTTACCTCAAAAGTACCTGCTTCTTCAAAGGTGTACATCGGGTTTTCCTCCGTCGAGGTATTGCCATCCCCAAAGTTCCAACTGTAAGAGACTATCGCTTTATCGTCAGATGAGGTTTTTGAGCTAAAACCAATTTCCAAAGGTGCGTTACCCGTAGTTGTCGTTGCCTCAATGACTGCCGTTGGTGCCTGATTTGCAGGTGTTTCCACATTTATGGTTACTGAGGCCCTATCCAAAAGACCCTCTGCGTCCATAACGGTGAGGGTAGCAATAAAGCTTCCACTTTCGGTATACGTATAGGTAGGGTTTTGGTCGTCTGAAGAACTGCCATCGCCAAAGTCCCAAGAGTAGGAAACTATGGCATTGTCATCGCTTGAACCATCAGAGCTGAAGGCCACTTCGAGTGGAACCAGACCACTCAAAGGTGTTGCACTGGCCACAGCTGTTGGAGCTGCATTCTGTGGTGATTCAACCACAATTTCCACCGTATCGGTATCTGAAAGCCCTTCTCCATCAGTCACAATAAGTGTAGCTGTGAAAGTACCTGATGTGGTGTAGGTATGCGTTGGATTCTGTTCATCAGAAATTGCACTACCGTCGCCGAAATCCCAGGAGTAAGAAACAATTGCCACGTCATCGCTTGAAGCATCTGAGTTAAAGACAACATCCAATGGCACTAGACCACTGGTCGGTGTAGCGCTCGCTACTGCTGTAGGTGCCGCATTCTGTGGTGATTCGACCACAATGACCACGGTATCGGTATCTGAAAGGCCATCGCCATCAGTTACCGTGAGGGTTGCCGTGAAAGTACCTGTAGTGGTATAAGTGTGCGTTGGGTTCTGCTCCGCAGAAGGTGCACTTCCATCCCCAAAATCCCAAGAGTATGATGAAATACCGTTATCATCAGTAGAACCGTCTGAATTAAAGACTACATCCAAAGGAACCAAACCATTGGTTGGTGTGGCATCGGCCACAGCGGTTGGAGCTTCGTTCGCCGCATCTACCACAATGGTCACGGTGTCCATATCCATTAAGCCTTCGGCATCGGTTACAGTTAGGGTAGCAGTAAAAGTACCTGCTGTAGTGTAGGTATGCACTGGATTTTGTTCCGTTGAAGGTGCGCTTCCGTCCCCAAAATCCCAAGAGTAGGTTTCAATACCGTTATCATCAGTGGAACCGTCAGAATTGAAGGTAACCTCCAATGGAACAACTCCTGAAGTTGGCGTCGCATCTGCTACCGCAACCGGGGCCTCATTATCTGGTGTTTCAACCGTAATTAGTACAGTATCACTATCGGATAGTCCTTCCCCATCTGTCACGGTCAAAGTCGCAGTAAATGAACCTGAAGTGATATAGGTATGCGATGGATTCTGCTCATTGGTTGGTGCGGTTCCATCTCCAAAGTCCCATTCATAGGTTACAATCGCATTATCATCCGTCGAACCATCAGAATTGAAGACTACATCAAGAGGAACCAATCCAGTGGTTGGTGTCGCATCCGCTACGGCAACAGGCGCCTCATTTGGTGCTTCTACCGTAATAGTCAAAGTAGTAGAATTATCTACACCTTCATTATCGGTAACCGTCAAGATCACCGTATATTCACCTGGAGTTGTGAATATAAAAGTTGGACTAACCTCTGCAGAACTATTGGTGCCATCTCCAAAATCCCAATCATAGGTGCTGATTAAAACATCGTCAGTAGAACCACTTCCATCAAAATCGACTTCTAGGGGAGCAACACCGGTCAATGGGTTTGCGGTTGCCACTGCTATAGGGTCTTCGTTTGTACCAATCATGACCAAAAGCTCTACTTCACAACCACTTCCCGTAGTCATGGTATACAAGCCCGCATCTGCTGCGGTAACGTCTTCAATAAACAGATCTGCAGGATTTAGCGGTTTGTTATTACCATTAGGCCCCGTTACAGTGAATGCTAAGGCATCACCATTATAGTCATTTGGGAATACGCTAAGTAAAATGTCGTCACCAACATCTATTCTTACCTGACTATCACCAACTATGAAATTGTTTGATTCATTGATTTCGTACTCCGTTTGTAAACCTAAATCGTTGCAGTCCACTATGCGAACAATTATTTCCAATTCAACCGTACAACCTGCGGCTGTTTCGAAAGTATAAATACCGCTGTCGTCAGTTGTTAAATCAGATATGACCAAATCAT
>CAYNUM010000356.1:0-3590 GCA_964400025.1 uncultured Croceivirga sp. | reverse complement strand
CGTACTTCGTACGCTCAAGGAATGTTGAGGGCATGCAGTTCAGTGGCCAAATGGTGATTGAAAAGTAGAAATAAATAGCATCCTTAAATTACTAAAAGCCACCCACTTGGGTGGCTTTTTTTCTTTTTGGCTAAAACTAGGGTTGGTAATATTGTGCATTTCATCGATTAAATTGTTTATTTTGTCGATAAATCTAACCCCGATCTATGCCCTCAAAAGTAACCTTCTCCAAATCCAAAAATGCCGGTATCAATTTTTTTCAACTTTTCCTGAGCTTTTACTTTCTACTGATTTATTTAAATGGTGTTCAGGCCCAGATATCGTATGCTGAGGCATACCCGGCCCTAAGTTTTGAGTTTCCATTGGAAATTCAAAGTCCCGATGATGGTACGAACCGAATGTTTGTGGTAGAGCAGTCTGGAAAGATAAAGGTATTTCCAAATAATGCTTCGGTAAGCCCAAATGAGGTAACCGATTTTTTGGATATATCTGACACAGTATATTTCAGCGTTGGTCAAGAGATTGGTTTACTGGGTTTGGCATTCCATCCAGATTATTCTTCAAACGGTCTGTTTTTCGTCTATTTCACAGGACAAGAACTCGATGGAACCGTCAATGTGACACTGAATCGCTATTCTGTTTCAGATAATCTAAATATTGCGGATCCTCAAACCGCTGAGACCATATTTAGTTTTAAGAAAGACGGAAATTTTTCAAATCACAATGGAGGTAAGATAGCCTTTGGCCCTGATGGGTATCTCTATATTTCCATTGGTGATGGCGGGGGAGCTGGTGATCCCACAAAAAATGCCCAAAACCTAAATTCAGTGTTTGGGTCGATGCTTCGCATTGATATCGATGTCGATGGCAACAACCCTTTGGAATCTAATTTGGAATTGCCCGATGGTAAATATGAGATACCTGCAGACAACCCTCTTGTAGGAGAGGCCGGGCTAGATGAAATTTTTGCATGGGGCATTCGAAATACTTGGAAATTTTCGTTTGATCCTTTCGGAAGAATTTGGGGAGCTGACGTAGGTCAAAATGATTACGAAGAAATTAACCTCATTACCAAGGGCGGTAACTACGGTTGGAATAAGTACGAAGCGCTCAAGGAAACCGTGTTTGGCACAGATACGGATTTGGCAAGTACACCTGATATCAAACCCATTTATCATTATGATCATAACGATGGTGATGTATCGATTACTGGGGGGTATTTCTATGAGGGAGGTAGCAATAACTCCGTACTATCAAATAAGTACATCTTTGGAGACTACGTGTCGGGTAGGGTATGGGCTTTAGATTACGATTCGGTCAATCAAACCAGTACGGTCAATTTACTTTTTAGGACCGACGGACAGTTCATTTCAAGTTTTGGAAAAGACCAAAATGGGGAGCTCTATTTTTCTGATTATGGCATGGCCGCCAAACTCTACAAAATTCAGCTTTCAAGTAATGATGATAACACTGAGTTTCAGGCTGAAGTCTTTCCTGGGGTTTGGAACGAAATCAGCAGTGGAGTTAACGGCCTCGTTGAGGCCATCGAGATTGACTCCAATGGTGATTTTTACATTGGTGGAGAATTTACTTCTGCTGGTGGTATTCAGGTCAATAATTTGGTGAAATATAACCCAGACTCGGGCTGGGAAGATTTTAGTGGTGGTACCAATGGTCAGGTAAATGTTATTGAAATTGATGAAGAAGATAACATCTATATTGGTGGTGATTTCAACTTGATCGGCAGTACCATAGTCAGTAATATTGGGGTACTGAGCAATGGTGTTTGGTCGGGTCTATCGGGCGGTACCAATGGTGAGGTTTTTGAAATTGTACATAACCAAGAGAACACTATTTATGTGGGTGGTGCTTTTAACACTGCTGGTGCTGTTACTGTCAATAATGTAGCCTCATACAACCTGGAAGGCTGGCAACCACTAAATGATGCATTTACTGGAGTTTCTGGAACCAATAATGAAGTCAGATCCCTTGCCTTGGATACCGATGGTAGTTTAATTATTGGAGGTAATTTCGATAGGGCAGGTGATAAGCTGGCCTTTAGAATAGCAGTATGGAAAAATGAACAATGGTTCGCATTGGGATCGGGCACCAGTGGATTCGTCAGCGCTTTGATGGCCACTCCTGAATATATCTACGCTGGGGGTAATTTTTCAGTGGCCGGTAATCAAAATGTAAATAGAATTGCCAGGTGGAGCAAAACCTCACAACAATGGGAGGCATTGAACAATGGTTTGGCGGGTAATGTAAATTCCATCTTGCCCCATGACAATGGAGTTTTTGTAGGCGGAAGCTTTTTGAAGGCCTCTAATTATTTACTGAACAACATTGCCTACTGGAGCGAAAGCCAAGGATGGTTTGCTTTGGGCAATGCTGTTTCAAATGGTGTGGACAATAACGTCAAGGTGATGATAAAAAAGCCAGATGAAACAGGAATTCTAGTAGGGGGAACCTTTGACAATGCAGGAGACGGTACAGCCAATTCTTTTGTAGAATTTAATTTTCAAACTGGCCCATTAGTTCTTTGCCCCAATGATATTATAACCAATACGCCTGCTGATCTGTGTGGTCAGTTCATCACATTATTGCCGCCGACGGTCGTTGATGTACCGCTTGAAAGTATAGAATTAAATGTGACAAGAAGTGATGGTGAAGATTTGGAAGTAGCTTTTCCCGTAGGAGAAACCATTGTGACTTGGCAGGTGCTTGTAAACGATGAGGAATTGCAGACCTGCGTACAACGTGTTGTCGTTACCGATAGTGTACCACCTGTGGTAGTCTGTAAAAACCTTGAATTTGAGTTGGATGTTGATGAGACGATACAACTGGCACCTCAAGATATTGATGGTGGATCGAGTGATAACTGCGGCATTGAAAGTATTTCGCTAACCCCATCGAGTTTTTCGCTTGACGATTTGGGGAAAAATAACGTTGTCTTGACGGTTACGGACATCAATGGTAACGTGACCAGTTGCAATGCAGAGGTGAACATTAAAAGAGTGCAACGGCCTTTAATTACCACCTGGGTAACCACAAACGAAGGCCTTTCCGATGAAAATACCATCTCAATACCAACCCGGCTAGGCTTGGGTTATGATTATACTGTAGATTGGGGTGATGATACCATTGAAACTGGTTTGACGGGTGATGCAGAGCATACTTATGAACAACCAGGTACCTATACGGTAAAGATTACCGGCCTTTTCGGGGGTATGGCCTTCAATAGTTTTCCTGGAAACGAACAAAACAGCGATGCCACGAAATTGGTAGCGGTCAATCAATGGGGAGATTTGGAATGGCAATCGATGCTGGCAGCATTTGCAGGTTGCTCTAATCTTGAGGTGGAGGCCACCGATGCACCTGATTTGACCAATGTAGCAAACTTGTTCGGTACCTTTAGTTATTGTTCCAGTCTGACAGGGGTCAATTCCTTAAGAAATTGGGACGTATCTACCATTACCGATTTGACACAAACCTTTTATGCCTGGACAAATTTCAATGAGGATATTTCTGGGTGGAATGTGGCAAACGTGACCAACATGAGTAACCTCTTTTTTCTATGTGAACAGTTT
>CAYNUM010000355.1:0-3595 GCA_964400025.1 uncultured Croceivirga sp. | reverse complement strand
ATATGGATATCAAGGGTTTTTAATTGGTGAAAATTTTATGAAAACAGAAAACCCAGGTAATAGTGCTGTAGAATTCATCAAAGAACTAACAAAATGAAATTAAAAGTCTGTGGTATGAAATTTAACCCGGTTGAGGTCGAAGCACTTCAACCTGACTATATGGGGTTTATATTTTGGGAAAAGTCACCAAGATATTTAAACGGTGTACTTCCTTCCATATCACGAAAAATTAAACGTGTTGGGGTTTTTGTAAATGCTTCTGTGGAAGAAATACTGCAAAAAGTAACCATTTACGGACTTCAACTGGTACAACTTCATGGGCAAGAGTCTGCAGAGGTGTGTAAAAAACTAAAAGACTTGGGAATTGGTGTTTTAAAGGTATTTGGAATCGAAGAGACCTTCGACTTTAGCCTATTGGAACCCTATGAAGAAGTCTGTGATTATTATTTATTTGACACTAAAGGAAAATTGCCAGGAGGAAATGGATATGCCTTCGATTGGGAAGTTTTGGAAAACTATCCTTCTACCAAACCTTTCTTCCTTTCAGGAGGAATAGGACTGGAAAACCTTGATGACATTTTGATTTTTCTGTACCGCCCTGAATCAAAATATTGTCATGCCATCGATGTGAATAGTCGATTCGAAACCAAACCCGGTTTGAAGGACATTGAGAAACTAAAAGAATTTAAAAAAAGATTGGAAAATGAGTTATCACGCTAACGAAAGAGGCTATTACGGAGAATTTGGTGGGGCCTATATTCCGGAAATGTTGTACCCAAACTGCGAAGAGTTACGTCAAAACTATATTCAGATAATGGAGACTGATGAGTTTAATAGTGAATTCCATCAGTTATTGAAAGATTATGTGGGTCGTCCCACCCCACTCTATTTTGCGGAACGATTGTCTGAAAAACACCAAACCAAGATTTACTTAAAACGTGAAGATCTATGCCATACAGGCGCACACAAAGTAAACAATACCATTGGCCAAATTTTAATGGCCAAGAAATTGGGCAAGAATAGAATCATTGCCGAAACGGGGGCAGGACAACATGGTGTTGCTACTGCTACTGTTTGTGCTTTAATGGGTATTGAATGTGTGGTGTATATGGGTGAAATTGACATTGCCCGTCAAGCACCAAATGTGGCCCGAATGAAAATGTTGGGTGCCGAAGTACGAGCCGCAAAATCTGGTAGTAGGACCCTAAAAGATGCAACCAACGAAGCCATAAGGGATTGGATTAATAATCCTGTCGATACTCATTATATCATTGGTTCTGTGGTAGGACCTCACCCCTACCCAGACATGGTCGCCCGTTTTCAATCGGTGATTTCAGAAGAGGTGAAGTGGCAATTGAAAGAAAAAGAAGGTCGTGAAAACCCAGACTATGTAGTGGCTTGTGTGGGTGGAGGAAGCAATGCAGCGGGTTTGTATTATCACTATTTAGATACTCCCGAAGTTGGGGTCATTGCTGTAGAAGCCGCCGGAAAAGGAGTGAATTCAGGCGAAAGTGCTGCTACCTCAGCATTGGGTAAGGTTGGGATTATTCATGGGAGTAAAACCCTATTGATGCAGACCGATGACGGTCAAATCACTGAGCCCTATTCAATCTCGGCCGGTCTGGACTACCCTGGTGTTGGTCCGATGCACGCCCATTTGTTCAAAAGCGGTCGTGGAGAATTCATTTCCATAACAGATGATGAGGCCATGACCTCAGGTTTGGAGCTTTCACAATTAGAGGGGATAATACCAGCTATTGAAACCAGTCACGCATTTGCCATTTTTGACTATAAAAAATTTGACAAAGATGATATTGTTGTCTTCAACTTATCCGGTCGTGGAGACAAAGATTTAAATACATACATCGATTATTTCAAATTATGAATCGAATCAACAAAAAACTACAAGGAGACAAGAAATTGCTCTCCATTTATTTTACGGCAGGTTATCCAAATTTAGAGGACACGGTTCCCATAATCCATGAGCTAGAAGAAGCCGGGGTCGATATGATTGAAATCGGATTGCCCTTTAGTGATCCTTTGGCCGATGGGCCAACTATTCAAGAAAGTTCCACTGCGGCACTAAAGAATGGGATGACCACCGAAAAACTTTTTGAGCAATTGACCGGTATTCGAAAAACCGTCTCCGTGCCCCTTATCATCATGGGGTATTTTAATCCGGTTTTGCAATATGGGGTAGAAGCCTTTTGTGCTAAATGCCAAGAAATCGGTATTGATGGACTCATTTTACCAGATTTACCTTTTGACGTTTATGAAGAAGAATACCGAGGGTTGTTTGAGAAACATGGTTTAAACATGACCTTTTTGATTACACCACAGACCAGTGACGAACGTATTCGACAACTCGACAAGGCTTCAAATGGCTTTATTTATATGGTAAGTTCGGCGAGCACAACTGGTGCCAAAAGTGGCTTTGGGAGGGAACAACAAGAGTACTTCGAACGGGTTGCTTCGCTTAAGCTAGTAAATCCGCAAATTGTCGGTTTTGGTATTAGTAATTCTGAAACGTTTCAAGCAGCAACCACAAAGGCGAAAGGAGCCATTATAGGATCGGCGTTCATAAAGCACCTCGGAAGGTCTGAAGGAAGAAATATTTCGGAATTTATTTCAATGGTAAGGGATTAAGCCACTACTTTCTCACCATTTATAGCAATGCTTTTGTGTACTAAAATTGTCGCAACTACCTTATCTTTTACAGCTTTTAATTTTAGGGTGGCATTGTTTTTTTCGAGCATGCGTTTACAAATGAAGAGACCCTTTCCTGAACCCTTTTCGTTATCGGTACCCCGTGAACTTTCTATTGCCTGCCCCCTGTTGATGCGTTCAAGTTTTTCGGGGTCAACATTTTTGACACTGTTATGAATGCTTAAACTATAATGCTCTTCATTTTCATAACCCTCAACCACTATACGTTCGTTTTGGGGTGAAAATTTGATAGCGTTGGTCAAAAGGTTTCGAATAACCGTTTCAAAAACTTCTTTTGAATAGAACATTTGAAGGTCCATATCAACATCATTGACCAGTTGCAATTTTTTATGTGATAGGTTTTCAGTGTATTGTTTTCGAATATCGTTCACCAAAACATGAATGTTCAAATCCATATAGCTTTTTAAAGCCTCATCATTTTGCATAGACCATTCCAAAAGGTTCTCAAGCATTCCATAGGTCTTGTCAATAGATTGTTTCAGCATATCCAAACAGCCATTTCTATCTTTTTCTGATTCAGCTTCTTTGGTTATATCGGCCAGAAGGGAGATTTGATGAATTGGAGTTTTTAGATCATGTGCGATGATCTTCATAATATCCCTACGGAACTTGGTCAACTCCCTCAGTTCGCCATTCTGTCTTGACACTTGTTCATTTCGCTTGTTCAAATCATTCTGTAGCGCAATGACCTTATTGAAGACAAAATAGCTAATCGCACCAACAGATGAAATCATTATAAACGCCAGAATATACTTGCCCACTGACAATTCAGGAACAAGCATCGCACAGGCAACAATGAATATCGTATTGTAAAAAATCACCACAAACTGATGCCATGGTCTTTCAAATACGGCCAATAGTAGACCCA
>CAYNUM010000354.1:0-3606 GCA_964400025.1 uncultured Croceivirga sp. | reverse complement strand
TTCAGGTTGGTCTCATGAATTCTCGCAAAAGATTTCACAAGAACTGCTGCAACACCTAAGTGTCTTGGTTGCATAGCTGCATGTTCTCGAGAAGAACCTTCCCCATAATTATGGTCACCCACAACTATGGTCTTTATACCCTCTGCCTTGTACGCCCTTTGCGTATCAGGAACAGCGCCATACTCTCCAGTTAATTGATTTTTTACAAAATTGGTCTTTTGATTAAAGGCATTCACGGCACCAATCAACGTATTGTTGGCAATATTATCCAAATGACCACGGTAACGTAACCAAGGGCCCGCCATTGAAATGTGATCTGTGGTACATTTGCCAAAGGCTTTAATTAACAGTTTCATACCCTTCAAACTTTCAGGAGCAATTGGTACGAAAGGAGCCAGTAACTGCAAACGTTGTGATTCTGGTGAAACAACAACTTCAACGCTACTGCCATCTTCTTGAGGAGCAAGATACCCCGCATCTTCAACTGCGAATCCTTCAGGAGGGAGCTCGTAACCTCGAGGTTCATCCAGCATTACTTCTTCACCGTCTTCGTTGATTAATTTATCGGTCATCGGATTAAAATCCAATCGCCCGGCAATAGCCACGGCAGTCACTAACTCTGGTGAACCAACGAAAGCCAAGGTGTTCGGGTTGCCGTCCGCTCTTTTCGCAAAATTTCTATTAAAAGAATGGACAATGGTATTCCTTGGACCGTTGGCTGCTTTGTCCCCATATCTATCCCACATACCTATACATGGGCCACAGGCATTAGCAAATACAGTTGCCCCAACCTCATCAAATGTGTCGATGAATCCATCTCGTTCAATGGTGTAACGAACTTGTTCCGAACCCGGGGTAATAGTGAACTGAGACTGCATCTTCAAATTTTTATCCGCTACTTGTTTGGCCAAAGATGCTGCCCTAGAAATATCTTCATACGATGAATTCGTACATGAACCGATAAGACCAACTTGAACGTTCAAAGGCCAATCATTGTCTTTTGCCGCCTCACTCATTTTTGAAATAGGCGTAGCCAAGTCAGGTGTGAAAGGCCCATTCAGATGGGGTTCCAGCGTATTTAAATCGATTTCAATGACCTGGTCAAAGTACTTTTCTGGTTCTTGATAAGCCTCTGCGTCTGCGGTCAAGTGTTCCTGCACGGCCAAAGCGGCGTCAGCCACATCCGCACGGTCGGTAGCACGTAGGTAACGGTCCATTGATTCATCATATCCAAAGGTTGAAGTAGTTGCACCTACTTCTGCCCCCATATTACAAATGGTACCTTTACCGGTACAGGACATTCCAGTTGCGCCTTCACCAAAATATTCTATGATAGCACCTGTCCCACCCTTAACGGTAAGGATATCGGCGACTTTTAAAATAACATCTTTAGGAGCAGTCCATCCAGAAAGTTTCCCTTTCAACTTCACTCCTATCAACTTTGGGAACTTTAACTCCCAAGGCATTCCAGCCATCACATCTACAGCATCAGCACCTCCAACACCAATGGCGACCATACCGAGACCCCCTGCATTTACGGTGTGAGAGTCGGTACCTATCATCATTCCACCAGGAAATGCATAATTTTCCAAAACTACTTGATGGATAATACCTGCACCTGGCTTCCAAAAACCAATTCCATATTTATTTGATACAGACTCAAGAAAATCAAACACCTCATTACTGGTTTCATTTGCCCTTTTCAAATCTGCTTCAGCTCCTACTTTAGCTTGGATGAGGTGATCACAATGTACAGTTGTAGGTACACTCACCTTAGGTTTACCGGCATGCATAAATTGAAGTAATGCCATTTGAGCGGTTGCATCTTGACAAGCTACCCTGTCAGGAGCAAAATCGACATAGTCTTTTCCTCTTTGGAAGACCGTTGACGGATTGCCATCCCACAGATGGGAATACAATATTTTTTCTGCTAAAGTCATAGGCCTACCAAGCAATTCCCTTGCTTTATCCACACGTTCGCCCATGTGGGAATAGACCTTTTTAATCATTTCAATATCAAATGCCATGTTGAAGTATTTTTAAAGAATTTCGAATTTCCGTAAAAATACGAAAACCGGAAGTATTTTTTATAGCGGATTCTTGAAGGAAAAGCAATTTAAACCAATTCTATTTCAGTAATTCAGAAATCAAATCATCTTCTGAAATGCCCTCGGCCTCAGCCTTGTAATTCTTGAGGATTCGGTGACGCAAAATACCATGGGCCACTGCTTTAATGTTTTCTATATCAGGTGAGAACTTACCATTTATAACAGCATGGGCCTTGGCTGCCAAAACCAAGTTTTGAGAAGCCCTTGGGCCTGCCCCCCAGTCAACATAGTTTTTTACAAAATCGGTAGCCGCGCCCAAATTTGGACGCGTTTTGTTCACCAAACGCACCGTGTAATCAACCACATTATCGGCAACGGGCACCCTTCGAATCAACTGTTGAACCTCACGGATGGCATCTGCACTGAACAAGGTATTTAAATTGACCGAATTATCCGTTGTGGTCGATTTCACTACTTGAATCTCTTCTTCAATAGACGGGTATTCCAATTTGATCGCGAACATAAAGCGATCTAATTGAGCTTCCGGCAAAGGATAAGTACCCTCTTGCTCGATTGGGTTTTGTGTGGCAAGTACGAAATAGGGCAATTCTAGCATATAGCGATGACCGGCAACCGTGACCGCTCTTTCTTGCATGGCCTCCAAAAGTGCCGCCTGAGTCTTCGGAGGGGTTCTATTAATTTCATCGGCCAAAATAATATTGGCAAAAACTGGGCCTTTGACAAATTTAAAGTTACGATCTTGATCAAGTATCTCGCTACCTAAAATATCACTTGGCATCAAATCAGGGGTAAACTGAATACGCTTAAAGTCCAAGCCCAAAGTTTGGGCAATGGTATTTACCATTAAAGTTTTGGCCAGCCCGGGCACCCCAATTAAAAGGGAGTGGCCCCCGGTGTAAATCGACAACAAGATTTGTTCAATGACTTCTTCTTGCCCGATGATGACTTTACCTATCTCTTTCTTTAAATCCTGATGTTTTTTTACGAGGTCATTGACCGCAGTAACGTCTGACATATTATTGCTTTAACCAGTTGTTGGAAAAGTCACAGCCTTTGTTTTCCTCGTCAACCAAAATATAGGTGTCTTCAATTTTCTCAGCCATCCATTCCTTTATCTCTCCGTACTGCTTATCCTTAAGGGCCAAATCTTGAATTTTGATATAGTCTCTGGCAAAGTCTGCCTTATGCTCATCAAATCTGTTGGTGATTTGCATGATTTTAAATTTAGGTGGTCCCCCACGCGGATCTTCTTCCTTAATAGGATTTGAAATCTCTTTATCCTTAAGGTTTCTTACCTGATTATATAATGTTGGGTCCATTTTGGTCAACTCAAACTTAGAATCAAAGTTCAAAGGGTTTCGTAAGAGTCCACCATCAAACTTGGTTTCTTTTTCATCAGAAAAATTTCTTGCTGCCTCATCGAAAGTATATTTTCCATCCAAAATTTGTTTTCGAATGGTATCCAATTCACGTGAAGCCTCTTCAAGGGCCTCCTTCGATATTTCAGGAATCATCAATATATGACGTAGGTCTCGCT
>CAYNUM010000353.1:0-3608 GCA_964400025.1 uncultured Croceivirga sp. | reverse complement strand
AAGACCCTTTCGGATTTTTCTAAAAAAGGCAAGCATAAAGTTGAATTCTGGCTCTTTATAAATATAATTAGAATTCATTAGTTGAGTCCCCAAAGTACACATCAAAAAAAGTAACAGTATATTGTCAATGGTAAAAGACTATTTTGGAGCAGATTGTCGATAGTGTTCATATCAATTTTGATACGCAGTCCCTTTGGGTGCTCAATGTAGCCCTGGCCTTAGTGATGTTCGGTATTGCTTTGGAGATTTCATTTGACGATTTCAAAAAACTGGGCCGACAGCCCAAACTGGTGCTGACCGGGGTCTTTAGCCAGTTTTTTCTTTTACCCGCAGTAACTTTTGGTCTTGTTTGGGTTTTGGAACCTATGGCCAGTATCGCCCTAGGAATGTTCATGGTCGCGGCCTGCCCCGGTGGAAATATTTCGAATTTCATTACCCATCTTGCGAGGGGAAATTCTGCGCTATCGGTTACCTTAACGGCAATCGCGACATTATTGGCCATAGTGATGACACCACTGAACCTGCAGTTTTGGGGTGGACTCTACGGCCCCACCGCCAATATTCTTCGTGAGGTGTCCATATCACCCTTTGAAATGGTGAAGTTGGTTGCCCTTCTTTTGGGGGTACCCTTGATATTGGGTATGTTGGTGAACCATTTCAAGCCGAATCTCGCCAAACGAATGGCAAAAGGTTTTAAGATTGCTTCTTTGGTTTTCTTTGTGGGCTTGGTGTTTTTAGCTCTATACAAGAACATGGCTATTTTCTTGGATTATATTTTCTACGTTTTTTGGTTGGTGCTGTTGCACAATTTAGTGGCGTTTTTGACCGGATTTTCATTGGCAAAGGCCATGGGTTTCAGTGAAGAAAATGTGCGCAGTATTACGGTAGAAACCGGTATACAAAATTCAGGACTGGGCCTGTTGTTGATTTTTACCTTTTTTGACGGTTTGGGGGGTATGGCGTTACTTACTGCTTTCTGGGGAATTTGGCATTTAGTATCAGGTCTGATTTTAGGTAGTTTTTGGGGTTACCGCCCAATCGAAAAGAAGGAATTGGTTTGAAGCAATTGGGCTATTACTTCTTTAAAGGGTGGATTTCCCTAGCGCTCTTTTTCTATTATAAAAAAGTTCGAGTGGTCGGTTTGGATAATGTACCCAAAAATACTGCCGTTCTATTTTTATCCAACCATCAAAATGCACTCTTAGATATTCTTTTGATTGCAACCAGATGCCAACGTAAACCTTGGTATTTGACCCGTGCCGATGTTTTTAAGAACGGTTTATTTAGACCGCTGTTTCGATTTTTACAAATGTTGCCCGTCTATCGTATTCGCGACGGTAAAGCGAATCTGTCCAAGAACTGGGGCCTTTTCGAAGATTGTGCAAGACTCTTACTTCAACGAGAGGCCATTTTATTGTTTCCTGAGGCAAATCATAGTTTAAGAAGGCAAGTTCGGCCCCTTAGCAAGGGGTTTACAAGAATCATCGAGGCCACATTGACCATCGGGCCCAATTTAGATTTCCAGTTGATACCTATTGGGCAGAACTATCAAAACCCAACAGAGGCGGGCGACGAAGCTGCAATTTATTTTGGGAAACCCATAAAGGTTCAAGAGTTCAAGGGGTGTCAAGATATTGTAGGTGAAATCAAAAAGGCAGTTTTTGAACAACTGAAAGAACTGACCACCCACATAGACGAAGATTATGAAAATAACCTTTTAAGGCTCAAACAAAACAAAACGGATTTTATTTATCCCGAAAGGGTCAATAAACAAATTCAAGACAAACAATTTGAATTGTTGCATTCCCCAATTACCGCTAGTGTTCGAACGGTATTAAAGACTCTATTTTATACTATCCATTTACCTATGGTCCTTTTATGGCGCCTAGTTCTTAAGCCTAAGGTTCCCGAACCTGAATTTGAAGCTACGTTTCGCTTTGGCTTTGTTTTGTTGGCATACCCCTTGTTTTATCTGCTAACCTTCGTGGTCTTAACTGCAACGTTCTCTGTATACATAGCGATTCTATGTATTACGGGACACTTAATAGTAAACCTACTTTTGGTTAAGCTCGGCATAAATGGTCGCAGCCGACACGCTTGATGACTGCTACCATTAAAATGATAGTACGATGGCCACCAATAAAAAAGACCCCAAATTTTTGGGGTCTTTTTTATTTTATGTTGTCGTGAAGGGTCTAAATATCGTCGAAGTCCACATCGGTAAAACTACCATTTGAACTTTCTTTTTGATTGGGTTCTTCTTCCTCTTCTTTTTTGAAATCCTTTTGATGACGCTCTGAAATCACTTCCAGTCCCTTTTCATCAATGATATAATCCATCATTTCTTCCATTATCTCACGGAACGACTCAAAGTCTTCTTTGTAGAGATAAATCTTATGCTTTTTGTAGTGGAATGACCCATCTTCATTAGTGAATTTTTTGCTTTCTGTTATGGTAAGGTAATAGTCACCTGCCTTGGTGCTTCTAACATCAAAGAAATAGGTTCTTCTTCCAGCTCTGAGGACTTTGGAGTAGATTTCCTCCTGATCCATGGTATCTTTCTCGCGCATTTGGGTATAGTGTTCTGTTAGTGTATTGATGTATTATTCTGGTAAAAATGTAAAAAAAATCATAAAAGGACAACTTTTTGATTATTCTTTCTCAGTAAGCTGGTCTTGATACAATTTTTGATAGTAACCCTCGCTAGAATTCAAAACGGCATGAGTTCCTTCCTGTATTATTTTACCATCTTCCAAAACAATAATCTTATCCGCGTTTTTAGCAGAAGATACGCGATGACTTACGATTAGGGTAGTTTTTTCTTCCGAAGCCTTTTTTAAATTCTTTAATATTTCTTCCTCGGTTTCCGTGTCCACAGCGGAAAGGCAATCATCGAACAAATAGATTTTTGGGTCTTTCAAGAGTGCTCGGGCAATAGAAACCCGTTGCTTTTGACCACCACTTAAGGTTATCCCTCGTTCACCGAGAATGGTATCGTACTGTTTGGCAAATCCTATTATATTTTCATGTACTACCGCGTCCTTGGCTACATTGACAATCTCTTCATTGTCAGCATCTTCTTTGCCGAAGCGAATGTTGTTTTCAATAGAGTCAGAGAATAAGAAGGCGTCTTGTGGTACGGCACCAATGGCACTCCTTAAATTTTCTAGATTAAGGTCATTAATAGGGGTTCCGTCAATACGAATTTCACCCTCATCGATGTCATACAATCGGGTGACCAATTCTAAAATGGTCGATTTACCGGCTCCTGTTTTGCCCAATATGGCAAGCGTCTCTCCGACATTGACCGAAAAAGAAACCTTGTCCAATGCTTTTATTCCGGTATCCCCATACGTAAAAGAAACATCCTTGAATTCAATTTTCCCACTGATTGGGGTTGGTGTAGCTACCTCATTTGTGATGTCAGGTTGCACTTTTAAAAATTCATTTATTCTTTTTTGTGAGGCTTCAGCGCGTTGCACCACCGAAGTTAACCAACCCACCACGGCCACAGGCCAAGTCAACATATTCACATACAAAATGAATTCTGCAATGACACCGAGACTAATTTCATCGTTGATGTATTGCTTTCCACCGATATAGATAAC
>CAYNUM010000352.1:0-3608 GCA_964400025.1 uncultured Croceivirga sp. | reverse complement strand
GTGTCGGCGCAAGTCTTCAATTTGAATATGAACTAAAAGATGGCGATTGGCATCACTCAGGCCTTAGTAGTAAAGGAAAGTCAATTTATGAGGTTTGGAGCCTGCGTACCCAATAAAAATTATGAGAACATTCTTAATTGCATTGCTTAGCATACCCTTTATGTACAGTCAAGAACTACCCTATCATCAAATTCCAGAATATCCTGAAGACTATGGCCCAGGTAATGTGGTCGGTCGAATGATTGATGGCTTGGGCTATCGCTTTTATTGGGCAACAGACGGCCTCAGACCTGAAGACCTCCAATACAAACCTTCTGAAGATGGCAGAAGTGTCTTGGAAACTTTACAGCATATATATGGTATGTCTGAAACGGTGCTCGAGGCACCAAAAAGAGAACCCAGTATAAGCCCAAAAGACTTTTCACAACTCACTTTTGAAGAACTTCGAAAGGGTACATTAGACAATTTATTTGCTGCAAGCAACCTGCTTAAAGGTCAAAGCAAAGAGGCTTTCGAAGACTTTCAGATCACCTTTCAAAGAGGTGATAACCAAAGCTCCTTTAAATATTGGCATATGCTGAATGGCATGTTGGCCGATTGTATTTATCACACTGGTCAAATTGTACTTATGAGACGATCAAATGGTAATCCTCAAAACCCTAAAGTCAGTGTATTTCTAGGTAAAACGGCAAATTAGTTGTCAAAAGAGAGTTAGCTGTAACATTCTTCTATATTCAAAGTCTTATTGCATATACACTTCACAAAAGCCTATACGTGAGAATTTCAAAGAGCGGAACATACTACGGTAAGAGAAATCTCGAAATTAAAACCCCTCAGTTCGTAGTTTCTGAATATGATTATTTAGAAAAGAATACGCCTTGGCATTTTCACGAGAGGCCCTATTTCATGTATGTCCTAGAAGGGAATATGCGCGATGTGAACAAAAAGCGAAAGTCACTCTGCCCTGCAGGAAGCTTTCTTTTTCACAATTGGCAAGACCCTCATCTCAATAGTAAAAACAGTAATACGGCGAGAGGTTTTCATATCGAATTCTCTAGGGATTGGTATCAAAAAAGCCAATTGAATATAGCGCTTTGGGAGGGCAGTGGATTTCTTGAAAATCCAAGATTACATCATCTATTGGGGCAAATCTATTATGAATTTCGTACTAACGATATTTCCTCAAAATTGTCAATAGAGCTATTGCTTCTGCAATTGTGCGAGAATGTTGAAATAGAACAGAAGTACGAAAAATCAAAAAAACCCAAGTGGATTGATGACTTAAAAGACTTATTAAACTACCCCCCAAACAATTTATCGCTTACCAGCCTTTCTGGAACCCTAGGTGTCCACCCTGTTCATTTATCGCGAAGTATTCCTAAATACCTTTCAACCACTTTAGGTGACTACATTCGACAGCAAAAAACAAAAAAGGCATTGGTTCATATTCTTAACCGAGATTTTTCCCTTGCAGAGGTGGCCTACATTTCAGGTTTTGCCGATCAAAGTCATTTCAATCGCTGCTTTAAACGTTATTTAGGCACTACTCCGGGCAGTTATAGGCAAAAACTTTCAAAAGGTTAATTTCGTTCTATACACACAACAATGATTGACATACATTTGGTCAAAATCATCATATGAAATTCGTTCAGACCAAGCTTTACAATTGCTCAAACACATTGTTGAATAAAAGTCCGCACTCTCCAAGCGTGGCTATCCTGTATTTACTTTTAACTACTCTATTATCAGTATCCTGTAAGGAGCAACCTCCCCTTATTCTTAATAATGGAGAGGTTTTAAACGAGCTTCACCAGAACAACATAGGTAGAATCGCCTTTATGAAAGATTGGGTGCCATTTGATGAATTTACCAATGCTGATTTTAAAAAAGAACTCGAATTGACCACGTCTTCCGATTTTGGTTTTAGAATGTTCCTCGAAAAGACCTTAACAGCATACCTGAGCGATCTAGAACCCAATTTAACCGTTGAAGAATTGTGTGAAAAGGGTAATTTTCAATTGAAGTTTTATGTTGATGACAACCCCGTTTACACTTACAACCTACAACCTGGTGCGGGTTCTTGTGACTATAAAAATTCGGCTACTGTTTATGGTGTGCCATTGGCGAACAAAGAAGAGCCCGACCACTGGGGTAGGTTTCTATGGACGCGGTTCATGAGGGCAGAAGGCGGGCAAAAAGCTCTGTCAAACGGCCCCCATGACTTTAAACTTGAAATTCGACCATATTTTGAAAATGAGGAATTAAAGGTGGGGGACGTCATTGCCAAGGGCGAGATAAAACTCTCTATGGTTGAGAAAGAATTGGATGAAGGTCAAATAGCAATTCAAGAGATACAACCCACCAATAAGTGGACTATTTCTTCTGAGTCTTACGATACTACCCTAATCAGGCAATTAAATAAAAAAATTGCCCTAGATTATTTTAAAGATGTTACCAGTATTACAGTCGCCAAAAATGGAAAATTACTTATCGAAGAGTATTTTAATAATGCAAATAGGAACACATTACATGACACCCGTTCAGTTGGCAAAACGCTGACCTCAACAGTTCTGGGCATTGCCATAAAAGAAGGTCATATTAAAAATGAAGATTTGACCTTAAAGGAGTTTTATGACCTTCCATCTTTTGAAAACTACACTAAAAACAAAGGAAATGTTAGCCTAAAAAGTTTGTTGACGATGAGCTCAGGTTTCGACGGTTCGGATATGGATTATAATTCTCCAGGCAATGAAGAGAATATGTATCCAACCACGGATTGGGTGAAATTTGGACTGGATCTACCTATGGATAATGAAAAGCAAATCGGTGAAAATTGGGATTATTTTACAGCTGGAGTAGTTGTTTTAGGTGATATATTGAACAAAACCATCCCAGGTGGGTTAGAGAATTATGCTGACGACAAACTATTTAAACCCTTAGGAATCAACGACTATACTTGGCAATATACACCGAGTAAGGTTCCAAATACCGCCGGTGGATTTCAAATGAGTAGCTTGGACAATGCGAAATACGGACAGTTGTATTTAGATAACGGCGAATATCAAGGAACCAAGATTCTAGATTCAGATTGGGTACAAAAGACACTTTCGCATCAAGTTGAAATTCCGAATACCATTAATGAACATTATGGTTATCTGGTTTGGAATAAAACTTATTCAGTCAAAGGCAATGATTACGAAGCCTACTACGCTAGTGGTAATGGCGGAAATAAGATTATGATATTTCAAGATTTGGGGGTAGTCATTGTAATCACAGCAAAAGCTTATGGGCAGGCTTATATGCACGTTCAAGCCGATGAAATCGTTCAAGATTATTTACTGCCTTCACTAATTAAATAAGACTAAACCTAATGACCCTTATTTGGAACTTGAGGTGTTATCAGTTACTACTTTATAAGTCGGGTCTTCCAAAACATTGACTTCGATGATATCTTGTGCATTTTGCAATAGACGTATACAATCTTTACTCAGATGTCTGAGATGCACCTTCTTTCCTGCTTTTTTATAGCGTTCGGTAATCTTGTTCAAGGCTTCGATGCCCGACATATCGGCTACCCGACTTTCCTGAAAATCAATTATCACTTCTTC
>CAYNUM010000351.1:0-3609 GCA_964400025.1 uncultured Croceivirga sp. | reverse complement strand
AACTTCACAAGCCGTTTCCAGTAACGTTTATGCAATAAATCTTGATGATTTTCATGGGATAACTCCCAAGATGATGATTAAGGAAGGTGCAGAGATTAAAGCAGGTGAACCCATCTTTTACAACAAGAATCGAGAGGACATGCTTTTCGTTTCTCCTGTGAGTGGGGAATTGGTTGAAATTGTTCGTGGTGCCAGAAGACGAATATTGACGCTTAAGATATTGGCTGATAAAGAACAAGGCTACCACGAATCCAAACCAATGGATTTGGCAAAGGTTGATGGGCTTGAGCTCAGAAAAGCGCTACTTCAATCGGGTTGTTGGCCTTTCATCAAACAACGTCCCTATGACATTATTGCCAATCCTGACAAAACCCCAAAGGCGGTATTTGTTTCAGGTTATAGTACTTCTCCGTTAGCTGCCGATGTCGATTACATACTTGACGGAAAAGAAGAGTTTGTGCAAGCCGCAATTACTGCCATAGGAAAATTGACCCCTGGAAAAATACATGTGTCGGTGGGTAATAAAACAACCTCGTTGTTTTCAAAAATTGAGGGCGTTGTTTTGCACCAAGTTTCTGGTCCTCATCCCGCAGGTTTGGTAGGCACACAAATCAATAAGATTGACCCCATCAATAAAGGAGAGGTGGTTTGGACCATAAATCCACAAGACTTGGTGATTATGGGTGAATTCCTTTTGAGCGGTAAGTTCAATGCAGAGCGAACAATTGCTTTGGCTGGATCATCCGTAAAAGCACCAAAATATTTTACTACCAAAATTGGTGCTGAGGTTTCTACCTTTCTTTATGCCAGTGGTGTGAAGGAAGAGAAGTTTAGGTTAATCAATGGTGATGTGCTCACAGGTTACAGAATAAAGCCAGATGGGCATCTGGGTTATTACAACAATACAGTGACCGCTATTCCAGAAGGAGATGATTATGAATTCTTTGGTTGGAACAAACCTGTTTTCAATAAAATCTCCTCTACAAGAGCACTGACCTTCTCTTGGTTGAATCCAAAGAAAAAATATGATTTGGACACCAATACCAATGGTGAGCATCGTGCATTTGTGGTGACGGGTAGATATGAGGAGGTATTCCCACTTGACATATATCCCTTGCAATTATTAAAGGCATGTATGGTGAAAGATTTGGATGAGATGGAACAACTGGGGCTTTATGAAGTAGCCCCAGAAGATTTTGCTTTGACCGAATTCATTTGCATTTCAAAACAACCACACCAGCAAATAATAAGGGAAGGATTGGATTTGTTACATCAAGAAATAGGATAAGCTATGGGATTGAAAGAAAAAATGCATGAAACGAAGTTAAAGTTCCAGGGCAAGAAGATGGCCCCGGCCTTTAACGCTTTTCACACCTTTTTGTTTACACCGAACGAAACTACCCACTCAGGAGGTCATATTCGTGCAGTAGACGATTTAAAACGTACGATGAACACAGTAATCCTAGCTTTGGTGCCCTGTTTGTTATTCGGTATGTTCAATGCAGGTTATCAACATTATTCTGCTATAAACGGATTCCCTGAGAACTTTTCCGTTTTGGAACATTTTATCACTTGGGATAATTTCATTTTAGGTGCGATAACTGTACTTCCTTTGGTCATCGTTTCCTATGGAGTCGGGTTAATAGTTGAATTCATATTTGCCGTCATCAAAGGGCATGAAGTTGAAGAGGGTTACTTAGTAACAGGAATGTTGGTGCCATTGATTGTACCGGTTGATACGCCACTTTGGATGTTGGCTGTTGCCGTTGTATTTGGTGTCGTAATAGGTAAGGAGGTATTTGGTGGTACGGGAATGAACATTTTAAACCCTGCATTGACTATTCGAGCTTTCTTGTTCTTTGCTTATCCAACTTGGATGAGTGGCGACAAGGTATGGGTGCATGGCGCTGTTGAACGTGCTGGTACGGCTGATGCCATTTCAGGAGAAACCATTTTGGGATACTTGGCTCAGGGCAACAATGCTGAAATGTACGCCCAATACGACCTTTCAGAAATGTTCTTTGGTTTCATACCAGGTTCAGTAGGGGAAACTTCTACCTTCCTTATCCTGTTAGGGGGATTGTTTTTGATTTTCACAAAAATCGCAAGTTGGAGAATCATGTTGAGCGCCGTTCTTGGGTCTCTTGCGATGGGATTAATCTTTAATGCTGTAGTTGATTTTGGATGGATTCCAGAGTACAGTAAGTTCTATGGTTTGATGAGCTTTGATTTCTGGCAACACTTGATTGTAGGTGGTTTAGCCTTTGGTATTGTTTATATGGCGACGGATCCTGTAACGGGCTCCCAGACCAATAAGGGGAAATGGATTTATGGTTTCTTGATTGGTTTTATCTCGGTAATGATTCGTGTGTTCAATCCAGGTTACCCTGAAGGAGTTTTCTTGGCGATTTTATTAATGAATGTCTTTGCACCAACGATAGACCATTATGTGGTTCGTGGAAATATCAATAAACGATTGAAGCGGTTAAAAAATGCAACTATCTTACCAGATTCGGTTGATGGTGCTGCCGCAGAACTAAAAGCTGAAACAGTTTAATTATGGCAATGAATACTGAAAAGAATTCGTATACGGTCATTTTCGCTATAGTTATGGTGATAGTGGTGGGTTCTATTTTGGCCTACCTAGCCTCTGGGCTCCGCCCGAGAATTGATGAAAATGAGCGGTTCGAAAAGCAACAGAACATTCTGTATGCTATGGGCGTGAATGAGAATACTCCAGATAGCGGGGTAAATCGAATTCCAACCAATGTCGTTGAGGAAGAGTTCAGTAAATATGTGAAGGAGCAGTACGTTTTCGTGAACGGAAAGCTTCAAGAAGACAATGAAGCCTTCTTGGTTGATATGAAGAAGCAGCTGAGCAATCTTAAAAACGGCGGTGAGGCTCGCTTGCCTGTTTTTATCGGCGAAAAAGACGGAAAAAAGGCCTATATCCTACCGATGTACGGCAAGGGGTTATGGGATGCCATTTGGGGTTTCATGTCAGTTGATGAAAACCTAGTGGTTCAAGGAGTTTATTTTGATCATAAAGCAGAAACACCAGGCTTGGGAGCCAATATCAAAATGCGCTTTTTTATGGATGATTTCATAGGTGAAGCTTTGATGGATGGCAATAGTTACACGGGTATAGCGGTTGCAAAGGGAAACAATGATCCCTTGAACAACGATAAAGAAGACCATGAGGTCGATGCTTTAGCTGGCGCTACGATAACAGGAAATGGCGTTTCAGCTATGATAAAGGAGACACTTAAAGTCTACAAACCATATTTAGAAACAATAAGAAATAATTAGGATGGCACTACTTTCAAAAAAAGATGCAAACCTTATACTTGATCCATTAGCGGATAACAACCCCATTACCATTCAGGTTTTGGGAATATGTTCTGCCTTGGCGATTACCGCAGAGCTTCAAGCTTCGCTGGTAATGGCCATCTCTGTGCTATTTGTGATGGGCGTGGGTAATGTGGTGATTTCGTTGATGAGAAACATTATCCCATCTAAGATTCGAATTATAGTTCAGCTTATTGTTGTGGCCACTTTGGTTATCATCGTAGACCAAGTACTTAAAGCATTTGCTTATGAGTTGAGTAA
>CAYNUM010000350.1:0-3610 GCA_964400025.1 uncultured Croceivirga sp. | reverse complement strand
GGCGAAAAAGTTCCGCACTTGGCTGCAGTTTTGGTGGGCAACGATGGGGCCAGTTTGACCTATGTAGGAAGCAAAGTACGTTCTTGTAAAAAGATTGGGTTTGAGTCCACCTTGATTCATCTGCCAGAAGAAACAACCGAGGAAGCCCTATTGAAGCAAGTAGAGGCCTTAAATACCAATTCTGATATAGACGGTTATATTGTTCAGTTACCACTTCCGAAGCATATCAATGAAGAAAAGGTGCTGATGGCCGTACATCCTGATAAAGATGTTGATGGATTTCATCCCACTAATTTTGGAAAAATGGCGCTGGATATGGAAACTTTCATTCCGGCGACCCCTTTCGGTATTATGGAATTGCTGAAACGGTATAACGTTGATACTGAGGGAAAACATACCGTGGTCATAGGGCGCAGTCATATTGTTGGGCGACCCATTAGTATTTTGATGAGTCAAAAAGGAAAAGCGGCAAATTCAACGGTTACCGTTACTCACAGCAGAACCAATGGCCTTAAAGCGTTTACAAAAAATGCAGATATTATTGTTTCAGCTTTGGGCTCCCCTGATTATTTAAAAGCAGATATGGTCAAAGAAGGTGTGGTGATCATTGATGTAGGAATCACAAGGGTACCTGATGAGACTAGGGAAAAAGGATATTATATCACGGGTGATGTTGATTTTGATGAAGTTTCCAAAAAAGCTTCTTACATAACCCCGGTTCCAGGGGGTGTAGGTCCGATGACCATTGCCATGTTGCTTAAAAATACACTTTTGGCAAGGGAACGCCACAAAGAGTAGAAAAACCTGGAATCTTCTAAAATGTTTTTGTGATAGATTGACTATCTTACTGACTCTTAATCAATAAAATAGCCTATCATGAAATTACAGACCATTTTATTATTGGTGGTGCTTCTCATATCGTTCTCTTGCAAAACTAAAAGTAGTGATGAAGATAAGTCCAATGAAACCGAAATTACGCTATCCGACAATGAAGTTAGCGTAGATGAAGATGATACCGAAGAAATCAAAGATTGTGATGACTTTATAGACCAATATGAAGAATGGTCGGATGAATATATTGCTTTCATGAGCAAATACAAAGACAATCCTATGAAGGCCGTTACATCGCCTGAGTATTCCCAGATGATGCTCAAAGCTTCATCTTGGTCGCAGGAGTGGTTGTCCATTTCGGTTTCCTGTGCTCAGAACTCCAGTTACAGTGAACGAGTTGAAGAAATCTCCGATCGTATGGAAAAGAAAATTGAGGAATTGGGATTTAAATAGCATCCCAAAACTTGAAATTACATAGAAGGCCTTGACAAACGTTAAGGCCTTTATTTTGTTTTTGGGTCCTCCAAAACGATTTCTTCTTCGTCATTTGGAATAACGACATCCAAATCTTCTCCTTCATCATTAGTACATCCAGAAAGGGCCAGGCTAGAAAAGGCCACGGTTAGTAATAGTAGTATAGTCTTCATGGTGCTGAAATTTGGGATATTGTAACCTATTAACGTTCAGACTAATGCCATCTTACGTTTTGGATTGAATATTCGATAAAATGCTTTTTCGGTAGAAACCAATTGAACGAATTGCTTAACTTCAATGTCAAATCAACACCAATGAAGTACCTCGTTTTATTTTCCTTTGTTTCGGTTATTTTATTCACTTCTTGTGAGATGCCCAAAAAGCAGCCGAGTGTTTCTGTTTCTTTTTCTGATGTAATCGGTGAAACACCCTTAGACGGGCGTTTACTGCTAATGTTCTCGTCAAATGATGAGCGAGAACCTAGATTTCAAATTAATGCAGGTGTGAACGCGCAATTAATTTTTGGGATGGATGTAGAGGGCATGCAAGCAGGTCAGGACGTTGTTTTTGATGAAACTATTTTTGGTTTTCCTTACGAGAGCTTAGCAGATGTTCCAGCAGGGGAATACAACGTACAGGCATTGCTACATACCTATGAGACATTTGAGCTATCAACAGGGCACACTGTTAAACTACCAATGGATAATGGTGAAGGGCAGCAATGGAATCGTTCCCCCGGAAATGTATACAGTGAGCCTTTTAAGATAACCATTGGTAAGAACGGCATTCAAGACGTAAAGGTGGTCATGGATCAAGTTATTTCGCCTATAGAAGAACCAGAAGACACTGAGTGGATCAAACACATTAAGATAAAGTCTGAAAAACTCTCTGAATTTTGGGGTAGGGATATGTATTTGGGCGCGCACGTTTTGCTGCCTAAAGGGTTCAATGAGCACCCAGAGGCCAAATATCCACTGATGATTTTTCATGGACATTTCCCCAGTGATTTCGGTGGTTTTCGAACGACACCGCCAGACCCAAGCCTAGAACCTGATTATTCGTCCCGTTTCGGTGTAGAAGGGTACAATATTATGCAACAGCAAGAGGCCTATGATTTTTATGAACGATGGAACTCGCCCGATTTTCCACGTTTTCTAATTATTGAAATTCAGCATCCCACGCCGTACTATGACGATTCTTATGCGGTTAATTCTGAAAGTCAAGGACCGTATGGCGATGCCATTACCTATGAGTTGATACCTCACATCGAAAAAGAGTTTCGGGGTATGGGTGAAGGCTGGTCTCGCTTTTTATATGGCGGTTCGACCGGTGGTTGGGAAGCTTTAGCAGTTCAGGTCAAATACCCTGATGACTACAACGGCTGTTTTGCAGCCTGTCCTGATCCGATTGATTTTAGGGCGTATTGTCTTACCGATATCTACGAGGATAAAAACGCCTACTACTATGAAAGTGCGCATAAGCCTTTTGAGGTTCCTGGGCATCGAGACTATTTAGGTCATACCGATATTTCAGTCAAAGACTACAATCATTTGGAGTTGGTTTTGGGTACAAAATCCCGTTCAGGGCAACAATGGGATATTTGGGAGGCTACCTACTCTCCACAAGGTGAGGACGGGTATCCTGTTCGTTTATGGGATAAGATGTCTGGCGAAATCAATCACGAAGTCGCTGAGTTTTGGAAAGAGAATTATGATTTGCGCCACATTATGGAGCGAGACTGGGACAAACTAGGTGATAAATTGAAGGGGAAAATCCACATATATTGCGGTGATATGGATAACTATTATCTCAATAATGCGGTCTACTTGATGGAAGATTTTTTGGAAAATACTACCGACCCCTATTACGATGGGGAAGTAGATTATGGCGACCGTGCTGAACATTGTTGGAATGGCGATCAAGAGAACCCGAATCATATTAGTCGGTTACGATACAATAGTATGTATGTGCCTAAAATCATGAAACGAATTCAGGAATCAGCTCCTGTAGGGGCAGATTTGACGAGTTGGAGATATCAATAGGGAATGGGAACAACAAAACGGTTGGCTTGGTTTGTTTTTGCCTTTTTGGCCATTGGGGTCAGTTTGTATCCGTTACTCTATGTTAACTATGCTTTTCAGGAAGGTGAATTTGGAATTCGACTTTCGAAGAGCGAAGAGCTCCTAGCAAATACCCTTTGGAATATTGGATTTTATGGGCATGTGGTCTTTGGTGGAATTGCCTTGGCAACAGGCTGGGCACAATTCAGTAAAAAAATACGCCGAAAAAGACTTCAGCTGCACCG
>CAYNUM010000349.1:0-3638 GCA_964400025.1 uncultured Croceivirga sp. | reverse complement strand
CGAGGAAACCATTTATTATTTCGACAGCAATAATCTGTGTACCCAGGTGACCGATGCCGAGGGCGGTCATATCTTTCATGAATACACGGAATTCATGGAGCCCTACCGTGATATCGATGAGGAAGGCAATGTAACGGGCTACAGCTATGACAATCGAGGAAACCTAACGGGCATTCATCAACCTGATGGGGCAGTGACTGCGTTTCTATATGATGAGGAAGATCGGTTACTATTGTCAAAAAGCCCTTCAGGAGCCACCAATACCCGAACCTACGAAGATGGTAAATTGCATGCTACCATAAGCGCCAATGGTGAAGTTACTTCCTTTACCTATAACACACTTGGCCTAATTGAAACCGTTCGGGACCATGCGGGAAACGTATCCGTACTGGGCTATGATAGCGATCATAACCTTACAGTGTTAAAATTGCCCGACGATGAGATGGCACACTGGCAATACGATGCCTGGGGGCAGTGCATTACCACCATCAATTCAGAACGGCATCGTCAACAGTTCAGTTATGATGCCTTAGGTCGAGTTTCTAAAGTACGATTGGCGGATGATCATACCGTTGACTTGGCATATAATGCCTACGATGACGTCATTAAAACGACGGACTCCAAGAAAAAACAGGTGGCCTTCGAATACACCCCTCTAGGGAGTCTGAAAATGCGTGAAGAGAACGGGGTTCAAGTGCATTTTAAATACGACACAGAAGAGCAGCTATTGGCAATCGTCAACGAAGACGAAGCGGCTTATCGATTCGGTCGCAATAAAAAAGGCGAGATCATCAATGAAACGGGGTTTGACGGACTTAGACGTGATTTTATGCGTGATCGTGCAGGCAAAGTATTACGGGTAAATCGGCCGAACAACAGGTTTACCAGTTATGAGTACGACCTCAATGGCAGAATCGTACGGGGTGAACATAGCGATGGCACTTGGGAGACGTACAGCTATAATGCCGATGGTCAATTGATAGAGGCGGTCAATCAGCACAGCCGAGTTATCCTGAAAAGGGATGGGGCAGGCAATATTGTTAGTGACCTACAAAATGGTCATCAGGTGGAAAGCACCTATGACGACCGAGGTAATCGCATTGGGATCAAAAGTGATTTGGGCGGTGAGATAGCCCTTGTACGCAACAACCTAGGGTTGGTGCAGCAAGTAACGGCCAAAAATACCAATAGCGAAACGAAAGAGGATTCTTGGTCGGCACAACTATCTTATAATTCAATCGGGCAAGAAGTTGAACGCATCTTACCAGGCAATTTAAAAAGCGAAATGGCCTACGACCAGGCCGGTCGGCCAGTGCTGCATAAAGTTGGTAAAGCCAATAAAAAATTACGGCACCGAACATACTCTTGGAGTGCGAATGACCAATTGCGCAAAATAGTGAACGAAATCACCAACGGCACAACAAGTTTTACACATGATAGTTTTGGTAATCTAGCATCGGCCAGATATGAAGACCGGCAATTTGACTATAAACTGCCGGACGAAGTCGGTAACCTCTACAGGAGCAAGGACCGGAACGACAGAAAATATGGTGCTGGAGGGCAATTATTAAAGGCCGATGGTTCTACATTCAGATACGATGATGAAGGTAACTTAATTGAAAAAACCACAGCTGATGGTATCTGGGACTATACCTGGTTTGGCAATGGTATGTTGGCATCTGTGCTAAAACCCAATGGTGACAAAGTCTCCTTTGAATATGATGCCTTAGGCCGTCGTGCAGCCAAGATTGTGGAGCCCAAAATGCCCCATAAGCAAGGTCGAATCACCCGATGGGTCTGGAATGGCAATGTACCCTTACATGAGTGGACCTATGATTTGAAGCGTAGGCCCCAGCTTACCGTTGATGAATTTGGCATGCTCATAGAAAGTGAAAGAGAACCCATCGAAAACCTGATTACCTGGGTATTTGATGAAGGCACCTTTAAACCAACGGCCAAGATTATGGATGGGGAGCACTACTCCATCATCACCGATTATTTGGGGACACCTGTGGAGATGTACAATGCCAAAGGTGAGAAAACCTGGGAAGTAGAGTATGACATCTATGGAAAGATTCGAAAACAACTAAAGGGTGCGGCTTTAGATTGCCCGTTTCGATATCAGGGGCAGTATGAGGATGAGGACACGGGGCTTTATTATAATCGATTTAGATTTTATGACCCAAATACTGGAACTTTCATAAGCCAAGACCCGATAAGGTATAGAGGTAGTAATGCAAACTTCTATGCATACACAAGAGATATCAATATTTGGGTAGACCTTTTTGGACTTACTGGAACTTATATTTTTACAGATGGAACAACTTCCTATATTGGTAAAGGACCAGAAGGAAGAATGAATACTTCTATGAATCAAAGAATAGGAGGGAGTTCTAATGCTACAGCAAGTACGCATGTTGATTTTGGAGATAACGATTTGGGTTTAATGGTTGAACACAAATTAATGTCAGACCCAGATTATGATGCTGTAAAAAATTCTGACTTTGATAATGCCATTAATTCACCAGGTAAAAAGAAATATGAAGCTGCTGATGCTAAAACTAAAGCAAAAGTAGATGCAGAAGCTGCAAAAATTAAAGCAGATTTTGAAGCCCAAAAAACTAAAGTAAAAGTGGGATGTCATTAATTATTTTGAATAGAGATGAAACAATTTGAAAAATCTAAAATCAGTAATAAATTAGTTATTGACCCTGTGTTTATAGGTGAGGGAATAAAATATGCAAAAGCTAATAATCTTTATATCATAAAAATTTCTCCTCTTAATGCTTACTCTGAATATGGATTTAGTAGCCCCAAAGAACTATATAGTTTTATTTTAAACACAACTCCTCTTATTGAGAATGATATTGCTGAATTACACATTTCAGACCATATTAAAATAGATAATAATGGTTTGAGGGATTTGTACTCTATAATGAATCTAAAATTACTATCTTTTGAAGACAAAAGTTTTAAGATAGACTTTTCTAAAATAGCTCAATTAGAAGCCTTGTATTTTAAATACAATAAAGGAGTAACTAATTTAGGAGCGTTACAAAATTTAAAAGACCTTTTAATATTTTCTTTAAACGTTCCAAATTGTGAGATTTTATCAGAGCTTTCTAATTTAGAAATGTTACGCTTAACAAGAGGTAATTTTACCACTTTACAAGGTGTTGAAAACTTGAAAAAAGTAAAAAGATTGGATGTGGCTTACAACTCAAAACTTTTAGATGCCAAAGCAATAGCCAGTTTATCGAGTTTAGAAAAATTACATATAGAAAAATGTAAATCACTTACCGATTTTTCGTTTTTAAAAGGCAATACCAGTATAAAAGAATTGTTTGTTGATAATTTAGACTCGATAGGTTTTGTATCAACAATGCCCAATTTAGAGAAAATAAACTTTTGGTCTTGCAAAGACGGAAATATGAACCCACTATTAGAATCCAAAAGTTTAAAACAAATTAATTTTTATCCGAACAAAAAACATTACACTTACACTATTGAAGAAGTAATTGAACTCACAGGAGCGCAAAGAGGAAGAAATAAATAGATTTTTTCTACTCAAAGACTCCGTTTTAGCCCTATACTAAAAAAGTTATCAACAATTACAAAAACTACCACAAACGCTCAGA
>CAYNUM010000348.1:0-3644 GCA_964400025.1 uncultured Croceivirga sp. | reverse complement strand
CTGAGTATTGACCTCAAAGCCATTGCCAATTTGGGTTCGAAAGCCCTAATCATGTTTTTAACGGGCACTGCTGGCATTGTTATTGGCGGACCATTGGCGATTCTGGTCGTTTCCATCTTTTCACCTGAAACCGTCGGGGGTGCTGATTTTGATGCTGTTTGGCGGGGTTTGGCCACCATTGCTGGTAGCTGGATTGGGGGCGGAGCCAATCAGGCCGCAATGCTCGAGGTATTTCAATATAACCCTGAGAAATATGGTGGTATGGTATTGATCGACATCGTAGTGGCCAATATTTGGATGGCCATTCTATTGTTGGGCATAGGTCGAAGAGAAAAGATAGATTCATGGCTTAAAGCCGATAATTCTTCAATTGAGAAACTAAAGGTCAAAGTATCGGAGCACACCGAAAAAATTGCACGGGTCACCAGTTTGCATGATTTCATTATGATGCTCTTCTTCGCATTTGTAGGTGTCGGCCTTGCGCATTTCTTGGGCAATCATTTTGCTGAATTTCTGGAAGCTAATTTTGAGGTCATCCGCAATAAGGAAAAAGTACTGTCTTCATTGGGTTCAAAGTTTTTATGGATGGTGGTCTTTGCAACAGCTTTTGGTATTGCCCTATCGTTTACCAAGGCCAAAAATTATGAAGGGGCCGGGGCCAGTAAGATTGGAGGAATGTTTATTTATATTTTGGTGGCAACGATTGGTATGAAAATGGATTTGGGGCGTGTTTTGGAAAACCCTGGATTAATCGCCGTTGGTCTCGTTTGGATTTCCTTTCACGCTGGATTGTTGATTTTGGTAGCAAAAATCATCAGGGCACCTTACTTTTTTCTGGCCGTGGGAAGTCAGGCCAATGTAGGCGGGGCTGCTTCGGCTCCAGTTGTTGCCGCTGAATTTCACCCCTCCTTGACTTCAGTAGGTATCCTTTTAGCAGTCTTTGGCTATGTAGTAGGTACGGCAGGAGCTTACCTATGTGCAATTTTAATGGAAATTGCTTCGACGCTTTAACGAGAGTTTCGATATTTGCCCCTTTAAAATTTTCTTATGAAAAAAGTAGCATCTTTTTTAGTAATGATAGTGGTACTTGCCTCTTGTTCCAAAAAAGAGAATACCATGGTCGTATCAGGAAATATTGATGGCCTCAAAAAAGGATGGCTTTACTTACAAAAGATAGAGGATTCAGTATTGACAGATTTAGATTCCATCGAAATCCGAGGGACTTCCGAATTCACTTTTGAATACGAAATAAAAGAGCCCGAGCTTTTTTATCTCTATCTCAACAAAGCCGATAATAACAATCTCAATGACCGAATCACATTTTTTGGTGAAAAGGGAAACATAATCATCAATACCAGTTGGAACAAGTTTGAAGCTGATGCCAAAATTACAGGCTCCAAAAATCATTACGCTTTTGCAGAGTATAAAGAAATGATGTCAAAATTCAACAAAAGAAGTCTTGAATTGGGGCAGGTTGCCTTTGCAGAATTAGATAGCACAAAAGTTGATTCACTTGAGGTGTTGGCAGAAAGAAACTATGTAAATAGTTATAGATATCTGTTAAATTTTGGTTTGACAAATCCCAGTTCATATGTTACTCCATATATCGCAATAACCGATGGGGTTGAAGCCAATCATATCTACTTGGATTCTATTTACAAGATTTTACCCGATAGCATAGCAAATAGCAAGTACGGTAAGGTGCTAGAGAAAATTGTGCGGGAAAATGCAGATGATTAGGCGAGCTTGTTCAAATCACCAATAAGTGCTGTAGCTTTTTCTTCCAGCGCAGTTCTAATGGATTTGAAATGTGTCTTTCTGTTATCTACATCCTTTTGATGTACCTTATCCATTAACTCATCAAATGCCTGAATTGATTTATCAATTATAGCAGAGCCTTCATCGGAATTTGTGTTATCAGTAGCAGCTTCCCATTGATAGACCGCTTCAATGATATCTCCCAGAACAAAGTTGATGTCTTTTTTGAGATCTCTAATACTGGCCATGAATTCTATTTTTTCTAAAAATACGATTAAATCGTTACTTCTAAAATTTTGGCCCCAGCGGTCGCTATATCGACTTTTGTTGAGCTGGCGGAAACCATTAACGTCTCCCCTTTCTTAATCGGTGTGGATCCCCAGTCGTTCGATATTTCGGCAGCCCCATGAACACAAAGATAGATGGTAAAAGAGTCCCTAGTGCTAATATCTTGGCTCATCCTTTCAGTTAGCTCCAAGAAGTTGGTCTTAAAATAAGGACAATCCACCATAGTGTTGACCCTATCGACATTATTGTCATAGTCTACCCTGAAATCATCCTTCTTCGAATAATCAATCGCATCTAAGGCAAGTTCAGTATGCAATTCGCGAAGGTTTCCATTTTTATCCCTACGATTGAAATCAAAAACACGATACGTTATATCAGATGTTTGTTGAATCTCAGCCAATAACACCCCTGCACCTATCGCATGAATTTTACCCGTATTGATAAAAAAGGTATCTCCTTCAACAACCTCCTCATAATTCAGTAAGTCCAATAAAGTATCGTTTTCAAGGCTATTCACGTACTCTTGCTTTTCCACATCCTTATTGAAACCAACGATCAGTTTTGCCCCAGGGTCAGCATCCATGATATACCACATCTCCGTCTTTCCGAACGAATTATGACGCACCTTGGCCAAATCGTCATTCGGATGTAATTGAATCGATAAATCTTGTTTGGCATCAATAAATTTTATCAGAATAGGAAAGTCGGTGCCGAACCTATCAATAACACTTTGACCAACCAAAGAGGCGCCATGTTCATCAATAAGATCTTGGAGTGAGGTACCTACCAACTCGCCATTTGAAATGGTGGAAACATCACCTTTTACCGCAGAAAGCTCCCAACTCTCGCCCGTGGTATTAGTCTCACTGGGTTTGTCAAAAAGTTGTTTCAATTTATCGCCACCCCATAGGCGATCTTTCATTATAGGGGTAAATTTTATGGGATAAATCATTCTTTAGTAATTAGCCAGAATAGGTAACAAAATTTCTAGGTGTTTCGTACAAAACTACTTCCAACTCATTATCAGATTGGATATGTGGACGGAGTTTGTTGAAAATTACCACCGCAATATTCTCTGCAGTGGGATTCAAATCTTTGAACTCAGGAACTTCTTCGTTAAGATTTTTATGGTCCATGGCATTTTCTACATGTTCCTTTATGAGGTCTTTCAGCACTTTCATGTCCATGACATAGCCCGTCTCTTTATCAATCTCACCAGTAACACTAACAATCAAGTCGTAGTTGTGCCCATGAAATCTTGGATTGTTACACTTGCCGAAAGTTTCCTCGTTCTTTTCAAAACTCCAATCCTTTCTATACAATCGGTGAGCAGCATTAAAATGTGCCTTTCTACTTACTTTTACTTTCATTTATTGATGCCCTCAATTAGATAATCATAGAAGCGTTCAAAGATAATTTTGAACCAAGCTGTGTATTCTTCAGGATGTTTTTCGATATCTTCTTTGATATCTTGAGGTGACATCCATTTCCAATCTGCCACCTCCTCTGGATTTATTTCTGGTTGCTCGTTAAACTTTCCAATCATTACATGATCAAGCTCATGTTCGGTCAAACCATTATCAAAAGGAGCTTTATAG
>CAYNUM010000347.1:0-3663 GCA_964400025.1 uncultured Croceivirga sp. | reverse complement strand
TCAATTCAATCAAATATTGCTTTCCACCCTCAAGCTCAAGGGTTACTTCACTTTTTAAAGTACTTACTTTTGAAGCAACACCTAGTGCTTCTGGTTCATCAATGATGACATCAAAACATCGCTCATAATCGGCTTGCCCTTCAACGGTAATGCACACGGAATAAGTCCCGGAGGAAATATTTTCGAATAATGCCGTTTCGGTAAAGGCAATTTCTGTTGTATTCGAGTCAGCATCCGTCAAGGTAGCTGTATAATTTAGAGGATTGGTAGTTGTAATCTCAACTGTACCATTATCCGAAGTAATACACGATTCTCCTGTAGTTTGAAGACTAAAGTTATTAGCGGGGAGTGAGAAGGTAGCACAACCACTAGAATCAACCACTGAACCCAGCGGGGTATCTGCACAAAGGTCATTACTGTTTGGTACGCCATCTCCGTCGATATCGTCATCACAAAGGTCGCCAATTCCGTCACCATCAAAGTCAGCTTGGTCGGCATTAGCAATTAATGGACAAATATCAACCGTGTCTAAAATGCCATCGTTATCATCATCCAAATCGCAAACATCACCTTCACCATCGCTATCAGTATCCAATTGGTCGGCATTGGCAATCAATGAGCAGTTGTCATCTACATCCAATACGCCATCATTATCGTCATCCTCATCGTCTACTAAACCAGTAATACTGAAATTATCTACTATGGCACCTTCTTGGGTTACCGCTTCGTCAGAAACAAATACAATCGCAAATTGAATATTGGTTTCACCGGTCAAATCAGTCTCGCCCATATTAGCATTTTGAATAAAATCGTAGCTATATGTGGTCATGGTCTCATTGGTTCCCGTCCATTGTGCGCCAGGGCAATTGAAACAGTTATTGTCGGCGCCAGAGGTCGCATTGGTTCTATTACTGTTGTACCAATTGGGCTGGCTGTCAACAGAACCCAATATCTCCGTAGTTTCAAAATCGTCAGTGGAATAAACCACATAAACAACGTCCCAATTCAACTCTAAATCAAAAGCCATATCAAAGCTCAGTGTTGGAGCCAAAATACTTGAAAAATCATAACAACCTGAGAGCACATAAGCAACTGTATTATTTGTATACTCCCCAGTTAAGTTTGTTCCAACGACTTGGTTGCCCGTGTCAGTAGTATTCAAAAGGGTTCCATCTGCAACACCAACTTCCCATAGTCTTGCTTCAGCAGTAGGTGACCCTTCCGCAACATTAAATGAAGCAAGTGAGTTTGCCACTGATTCAAAATCGAATGTCTGATCTGCTACTCCTGGTATGTTGGCTACTGCCGAGCTGCCTGATATATTATTGTTATCATCGAAAGCATCATTGTCAACAGTTACCGTGGCATCAAATTCAACCAAACCAGGATCAGCAGTTAATGCAGGTAAGTCAAAGCTTTCTGTTGCCCCCGACGCCAAATTGGTAGTGTAAGTGAAATTCTGGGTAGCCCCTCCATTAACGGTATACGACACATCTACTTCGGTAATGGGGTTAGTTCCTAAATTCTCAACAGTAAGGCTCGGAACAATATCGGTACAAGCGATATTGGCTTGACCCAGCTCTACACTGACCAATCGTACTTCATCATCTGGTTGAGTAAAAGGAATAGGCGAAACCCAAGCACCGCGACCATAAGTACTTGCTACGATAACACCCTCGGCAAGACTGATTTCCAAATCTGAAACAGCTACATTGGGTAGATTAGTGGAGTATTGCTCCCATTCTGTTAAGGTATCATCAATTCGATAAACTCCGAGACTGGTTCCAACGAATAGTGGGTTATTTGGATCCCCCCCTTGGTGAGCTATCGAAAGATAGGCTTGATCGGTAGGGAGGTCAAAAGTTATATCATCAATACTCACCAACGAATTACCGTCAATGGTAATTTTGAAAACCCCACGGCTCACCGTATTCTGCTGTGCTATGGACAAATCTGCTCGACCGAATGAAGTTGTGACGTATACTACATTTGGGTCTTCACTGTTCACGGTAATATCACCTATGGTATCACCCAAAGAATCGTCTGGATTTAGGGTTACGAATGTTACGCCACCATCTTCACTTCGATAAAGAAAACCTCGGTCAGAAGCATAGATTACATTAGGGTCGTTGGGATCTGTTTGAAGGTCATTGATTTTGTTTCCTTGATCGACATCATCAATAAATTCATTGGATATGGGCACCCATCGATCGCCATCAAGTCGGTAGACAATATCAAATGCCGAATAAACCGTACCATCAGGTCCTATTGATAGAGGTGTTACCCAATTACCTTCTATTTCCGCCCCATTTTCATCTGTTGGAGCATCAACTCTTGCTACCGACTGCCCTAAATTCGTGGTTATGTAAAGGACACCCCCAAATTGTATAAATCCATAAGCGACACTACTGTTGGTTGGATCTATTTCATAGTCCATGCCATCACCTCCAGTATACACATTCCATTCATTATTGTTGTAGACAAAACCAGAATTATCTTGGGTACCACCAACAAGTATTTCTGAATTGTTTTTGGCAATGCCTATATGATAGAATTGAGTAACTGCAAGTCCATCGGAATAATCGGTAAAATTAATACCATCATCAGAAACAAACAGTCCCCCATCACTTCCACAATATAAACGGTCATTGAAATATTTAAGAACATGGATATCAGCGTGGGTATACGAGTCATCGTTTCGAAACCATCTGCTTATACGTGTAAAGTCATCACCACCGTCAGTAGAACGCCAGACGTCCAATACACCAACATAAAGCTCGTCGGCATTGGTTGGTGAAACTTCTAATGCAAAATCAAACCATGCTTGACTGCTTCCGAATATATCACTGCTTTCCTCGGTTTGGGTAAATGTTGTTCCGCTGTCAGTAGATTTAAAAACCCCCATAAATGAAGATCCACTACCAATAACGTCAGCCACACATATATAAAGCACTTCCGGGTCTGCTGGAGAAACTCCCAATACCATTCGGCCACCATCAGTAGGTAGTTCACTATCGATTTGGGTAAAATTATCACCACCATCTTCAGTCTTGAAGTATTGGGCTACTGGTCTATCCGCAGATGAACCGGTTCCTCCGGTCACCGCATAAACGGTATTTGGGTCTCCAGGCTTTAACCTAAAATCGGTGATATGCCCAGAAAGAACAGGTGTCCAATTCTCACCACCATCAGTAGATTTTTGTAAGCCATCTGAACCTGCAACCCATGCAATTGTTGAATCTGTTGGATCGAAGGCAATCTCACCAAGAACATCAAACTCATCTTGGTTGCCAGGATTGATACTGGTTTCATCCCAGGTGGTGCCCCCATCCGTAGATTTAAAAACCCCTGCACTAAAGGAATCAGAGGCATCGTCATCACCTGTAGCGATTAAAATTGTATTTGAATCGTTTGGGTCAATGGCAATACCCGAAACCCCAATCTGTGGAAAATTATCAAATAGGTTTGACCAGGTTGAACCGCCATCGGTTGACTTCCAAATACCCCCTGCCGGAGCACCAGCATACCAGGTATCCGCATCATTGGGGTCAACTGCTACGGCATTTAATCTACCTATGCCCGGTAGCCCGTCAGCAGAAGGGTCGATCGTTATAGGCCCTACAGCTGACCAATCACTTGTGGGGTTTACTGGCCCGGCAAATT
>CAYNUM010000346.1:0-3672 GCA_964400025.1 uncultured Croceivirga sp. | reverse complement strand
GATTGTTGTCTGTGAAGATCTCTTTTCTCCCTTCTATATTTGGCTCCCTTACCTGTATTGGATTTACCCTGAAGCTTTTCAAGGGTTTCTCTAACCTGCTTCTGGATTTCTTCTTCGGTAGGTTCAACTTTGGCCACAGCCTGACGTTGTCCACCTTTTCTTTGACCATTTCGGCCACGATTTCCACCCTGTCCGGCAGTATTGTTTTTACTAACGATTCGTTTACGTCGCTTTCGCCTATCTGAAGCCCCTTGACCTGAATCTGCTTTTGCCTCTTCCTTTTTCTTCTTTGGTTTCTCGAACTTACTAAGGTCTATCTTATCTCCTGTAAGCTTGGGTCCAGAAAGCTTTTGATATTGAGTGGTAATAGCTTCTGGTTCCTTAGCCTCTTCGGCCACCACCGGTTGAGGCTCCTCTTTTTTCTTCTCTACTTTTGGATCTTCCTTCTGAACTGGTTTAGGTTCTTCCTTTTGAACTACCGGCTCCTCTTTAGGCTGAGGAGGTTCTGGCTTTTTGTCCAAATCGATTTTACCGACGGTTTTAGGTCCTGAAAGCTCAGCTTTACCTCGAATCACTTTTTCTGAAGCCGCCTGTCTCCTTTCACGGGCCAACCTGCGCTCTTCCTGCTCACGCTCCATTTGAAGTCGAAGTTCTTCCTTCTCCTTCATCTTCTCTTCGGCAACTTCTTGCGAGGCTGCTTTCTTGCTTGCATCAGTTTGGAATTCATCCAACAATACCTGATACACCTCACCTGTTATCTTGGTGGTTGGCCGCGCTTCAATTTCATGACCTTTTGAAGCCAAATGGTCTACCGCCCTATCCAGTGAAATATTTAATTCACGAAGAACTTTGTTTAATCGTATCGTTGGGTTGTCTGCCATATAAGTTTCTACTCCCTTAAATTGTGTGCAAATATAATTTAATCTTCAAACTCAGCTTTGAGGATTCGCACGACCTCATTCACTGTTTCGTCCTCTAAATCAGTACGCTTTATCAAATCGTCAACATCTTGTTCCAAAACACTGCGTGCCGTATCTAGACCAATCTTTTTAAACTCCTCGATAATCCAAGAATCGATTTCATCTGAAAACTCGGTCAACTCTACATCTTCTTCCACCCCTTCTCGGAACACATCTATCTCATAACCGGTAAGTTGCCCTGCCAAACGAATGTTATGACCTCCTCTACCGATAGCTTTGGAAACCTCCTCTGGTTTCAAGTATACTTGGGCTGTCTTTTTCTCGTCATCCAACTTCACCGAGGTCACCCTTGCAGGACTCAACGACCGAGTCACCATTAACTGTGTATTGTTCGTCCAGTTGATTACATCAATATTTTCATTGCCCAATTCACGAACAATACCATGGATACGCGAACCTTTCATACCAACACAAGCCCCAACCGGGTCAATTCTGTCATCATAAGAATCTACTGCAACCTTTGCTTTTTCACCAGGAATTCGAACCGCTTTCTTAATTGAAATCAATCCATCAAAAACCTCAGGGATTTCCTGAAAGAACAACTGCTCCAAAAATTTGGGTGAAGTTCTTGACATAATGATGGCCGGTTTGGTACCTTTCAATTCCACACTCTCGATGATTCCCCTGACATTATCTCCTTTTCTGAAGAAATCGGAAGGAATCTGCTTGTCTTTAGGCATGATTATTTCGTTGCCCTCATCATCAAGCAGAATTATCGCCTTGTGACGAATATGATGTACCTCAGCGGTATATATCTCTCCCTCTAAGTCCTTGAATTGCTTATAGATCGTGGTATTGTCATGTTCATGAATCTTGGCAATAAGGTTTTGACGAAGCGCCAAAATAGAACGTCTTCCCAAGTCAATCAACTTAACCTCCTCGGACACATCTTCACCAACTTCAAAGTCAGGCTCAATCTTGCGCGCGTCGCTCAAAGAAATCTCCTCATTAGGCTCTTCCACCTCACCATCTTCAACTACAATTCGATTTCTCCAAATCTCCAAATCGCCTTTGTCCGGGTTGATGATGATATCAAAGTTATCATCCGATCCAAATTTCTTTTTCAAAGCATTTCGGAACACTTCTTCCAAAATCGCCATTAACGTAACCCTGTCAATAAACTTATCATCCTTAAACTCTGAAAAGGATTCAATAAGCGCCAGATTTTCCATTTTTATTCTTCTAAAATTTTAATACCACTTTCGCTTTTTCAATCAATGAAAATGCAACTTCTTCTTTCTTATGAACGGTGTGTTTTCCTTTACCCACCGGTTTTGGTTCCCTGACCTTCCATTCCAGAACAATACCCTCTGGGTTGACCTGAGTCAGTTTTCCTTCTATTGTTTTACTGTCTACCACTACCTCTAAACTTCTACCTACATTCTTTTTATACTGCCTAGGTAGCACCAAAGGTGCCGTAGCACCCGCGGAAGTGACTTCCAGAGAGAAATCCTGCTCTTCCCTATCCAAATTATGTTCGATGGCCCTACTGATTTCCATACAATCATTCAGGGAAATTCCATTATCTCCATCGAGCACAATTTTTATGGTATTGTCTCCTCCAACGGTAAAATCCAATAAAAAAAGATCTTCGCGTTTTTTTAATGCTCCGTTCAACAACTGTTCAACTTGTTCCCTAAACATAAAATTGAGCAATAAAAGAGGGGACCTGTAGTCCCCTCATGAATACTTCGTGTATCATTTGCGTGGTGCAAATATAGGATTTTTCTTTTTTGAAAAAAATTATCGGGGCTTATTGCCAACGCAGAGTTCTATTGAACAATAACCAGGCAATCACTTCATAAATCATTTTAAATTGGAAGTCACCGAATGAATCTTCACCTCTTCTTGTTTTCCTTTCAACAAGATGCTTCCCAAAAACTTATAAATGGTGATGTTATCTTGCTTTAGATCATGCAAGAGTTTTTCTGAAATAAGTAATGCAACATTATGCTTGTTGCACTCCGCTTGAATTCTAGCAGAAGTATTGATTACGTCACCGTGATAGGCCAGTTCCTTTTTCACGACGCCTACCTCCGCAACCATCAGCACTCCTCCATGCAAACCGGCTTTAAATTCAGGAGAGGTTCTATATTTAGTCCTGTAATACTTTTCCCTTTCCTTAAGTTTTCGTTTGAAAGCAAAAAAAAGTTTCACACAATTATTATTCGCGAGACCCTTTTTGTAAGGCCAACTTAAAACTGCCTCATCACCAACATATTGGTAAATTTCAGCATCAAAATTGGGTACTACCTCATTCAAATCATAAAAACAGTCTTGAATCAATTGACTGTATTTTAAGTGACCCAATTCCTCCGCAATTGTTGTGGACGATTTCAAGTCGAGAAACATAAAAATTCGCTTCTCCTCTTTAGGTTCTTTATATTTTCCAAAGAGCATTTTAATGAAAACCCCTCTACCGAATTTATCATTTGCAATCTGAATAAATGAAGATACCAAATCGGCTAGGGCAATGTATATGATAACGGACCAAAAAGTCTTGTCTTTAAGCCACCAACCCCTACTGTTGTCAATACCTAATTTATATACTGTATTACTTATTTCGATTATTACGGTCGAAAGGATAATAATTGAAATCAAATAAATGACCGAACTGATAACCAGATTCAATCCTATAGAAATTCGTTTTGAAAGATATTTTTCCAAAAAGATTTCTATTGGTGTGGTTACC
>CAYNUM010000345.1:0-3678 GCA_964400025.1 uncultured Croceivirga sp. | reverse complement strand
TGCACGACGCAAATAACAATAAACAAATGGACTTTGAAGCAAACGGAATGCCAAAAGAAAGTTATGGTATGAGCGGGAACGATATGACCATGGGGCCACCAAGTTTTGATTCAGCCAAGTTTGAAGTGACAGAAGACGACCTTCAATTCAATATCAGGTTCTAAGTATTTTAAGTAGCGAATTCAAAATGGGGTCAAAATGTTTTTGGCCCCATTTTTATTTATAGACGCTATCAATTTTAGAACAAATTGCAATAAGTTTAGTTGATAGATTTGTAGCTTTATTACCTAAATTAGTTTTATGACCATTACCCAGCTTCAATATGTTTTGGCTGTTGCAGAACACCAGAATTTCACTTTGGCCGCTGAAAAAAGTTTTGTTACCCAACCAACCTTATCCATGCAGGTGCAAAAGCTTGAAGATGAGCTGGATGTTTTGATTTTTGACCGAGGAAAGAAACCTATTGCCATCACGGAAATCGGAAAAAAAATAGTGGCTCAAGCGAAAAATATTGTAGCCGAGGCCGAAAGAATGCGTGACATTGTTGATCAGGACAAAGGTTTTGTGGGAGGTGACTTTGTGTTGGGAATCATCCCCACCGTAATGCCCACATTGCTTCCCATGTTTTTGTCAACCTTCATCAAGAAATATCCCAAGGTCAATTTGATTCTCAAAGAGCAACCTACTGAAGCCTTGATACGAAATTTAGAGGACAACCATTTGGATGCAGCTATTGCAGCTACCCCGTTGAAAGTTGATTTTCTTGTAGAACGTCCGTTGTATTATGAGCCCTTTGTGGGTTATGTGCCTGCCAGCCATCGTTTATCTAGTCAAAAAGTAATTTCCACAGGCGATTTAGATATCGCTGACATTTTGTTATTACAAGATGGCCATTGCTTCAGAGACGGGGTCATCAACCTTTGTAAATCGCCAAAAAATTTACAGCACGAGCATTTTCAGATTCAAAGTGGAAGTTTTGAGACCCTGGTCAACCTATCAGATGAAGGTCTCGGAATGACCCTGTTGCCCTATTTAAATACCATGGTTTTAAGTGAGAACAAAAAGGTAAATCTGAAACACTTTGAAAAACCGTCTCCTGCTAGGGAAATCAGTTTAATTTATCATAAGAGTGAACTGAAAATGCAAATCACAAACGCCTTGAAGGATACCATTTCGAGTATTGTACGTGGGGCGATTGCTTTTCAGGATGTGGAAATCATCAGCCCAATAAGCAAATAAGAAAAGGGGTTCTAAAACAATTATGATTTCAAGTATATCAAACTCTCTCTCAATTCTGGTTTGTCATAAATGAATTGCTCAATCCAGATTTTTAGTTCTTCTATCTCATTTGGTAATAATCTTGAGAAGGCCTTTTTAACTTCTTTGGTGAACAACTTTGCATCAAAACTTACTTTTTGCAGGACGGTTTTGGTGTACTCCAACATTGCTCTAGCCATAGAATAAAAGTTTTTGTTTAAGGAAGTTTGCTTTTGTACTAAATTACTGATAAAAGATATATCTTGATATTTCAAAGGCGTTAAAAATTAGATAATTTGATGTTAAATTCGATAGGAATCAAGACACAAAACCCTGTAATACAGTATTTTATACTAAAAATTCTACTGGGATTAGTGCTTCTCACGATACTGTCGGGCTGTTCCGGCCTTAGGGATAAGACCACCAAGAAAAGTGTGCTAAATACCCTTATGTCTAATCAAAACCACCATCATTCAGGTCTTTTGATCATAAACGTTAAACAAAATGATACCTTGATAAAATACAATCAAGAGAGTTACTTTATTCCCGCAAGTACCGCCAAACTCTTTACCCTTTATACCTCGCTCAAACTAATGGGCCCTAAAATACCCGCCCTAAAATATTTTAGGGAAAATGATACCATCTCTATAATGGGAACGGGTGACCCAACATTATTACATCATTATTTTAACGATTCTACGGCCATACAGTTTATGAACAAATACAGTCATACAAAATTGTTCTTGAACAACCATGAAGTTGAGAAATTTGCTCCCGGTTGGGCTTGGGAAGATTACCAATATTACTTTTCTCCGGAACGAACTTCTTTACCGTTATATGGAAATGTAGTGAATGTGACCGGGTCAAAGCCAATACAAGTGATTCCCAAACACTTCGCCCCCAACTTCAATAACAGTTCCAATAAACCTTCAAGGGATGAAAAAAAGAATCGGTTTTACCTTCCCCCTTCCTTTAAAGACACCCGTGAAATTCCTTTCATTACTTCAGATTCGTTGACCAAATTACTGTTAGAAGAAAAAATAGAATCGACAGTCGAATTATTGAATTCTTACCCTATGGGGGACTGGGAAACACTATTTGGTATGCCCACCGATTCAGTGTTAATGCAAATGCTTCAAGTGAGTGATAACTTTTTGGCAGAACAGCTTATGTTAATGGCCTCCTCTACGCTTTCAGATACTTTGAGTTTCAAAAGGGCAAAAAACCACTTGTTTGAAGAATATTTAAATGATATCGAAAATGAACCGAGATGGGTCGATGGATCAGGACTTTCACGATATAATCTTTTCACCCCTTCTTCAATGATTCAGATATTGCAAAAATTGTATCAAGAAGTGGATTCCACGAGACTTTTTCGACTAATGCCCCAATGGAATGAAAAGGGCACCGTATCCAAAAAGGAAAAATCAAATGCAAACTTCATTTACGCCAAATCAGGTTCTATGGGGAATATCTACAATGTTTGTGGTTATCTCAGTACCAAATCTGGTAAGTTACTGGCATTCAGCTATATGAATAATAATTTCAGAAAGCCAACTTCCGCCATTCGAACTGAGATCTTCAACGCTTTAAAATTGATTCACCAAACCTATTGATTGTCGAATAATCCATTAATCTTGGCCCATTGCAGCAACATAATGGTCTTGGCATCTTTTATTTCTCCTGTTTCAAATAATCGTAAAGCCTGTGCAAAAGTCATTTCCAACACCTCTATATTTTCGGTTTCATCGGCAGCACCGCCACCTTCGCTGATTTTCATATTTGCTTCATAGGCCCCAATAAAAAAATAGAGGATTTCAGTGACCGAACCGGGCGACATATACGATTCGAATACTTTTTCGACCTTATCAATTTTATATCCGGTCTCTTCCTCTACTTCCATTTTAATGGTCTCTTCGGCATTGCCTTTCTCTAAAATACCCGCGCAGGCTTCAATCATCATCCCCTCTTCATTACCGTTAAGATAAGTGGGCATCCTGAATTGACGGGTAAGAATCACAGTACCCCTTTGGATATTGTATAGTAATATTACGGCACCATTACCCCTATCGTAAGCCTCTCGCACTTGGGTTTCCCAAACTCCATCATCACGTAAATATTCAAAAGTTACTTTGTTCAACGAGTACCAATTATCTGATAATAGTTCTTTTTGAATATTACGAATCCCTTTATTCTGCATCTGGTATTTCATTAATGTCATAAAATATTTTTAGTCCTAAGGACTTTGCAACCTCAACATCTTGGTCAGCTCCTTTTGAATCGCCGGAAATGCGCAATATGGCATCACATTTTGTCAATAGTCGATGCGCTGCAGGGTATTGTATTTCTTGGAAAATTTCATCGCCAATTGACTTTGAACCTGCCAAATGAATGAGGGGATTTGCCACCCACTCCCCTATC
>CAYNUM010000344.1:0-3683 GCA_964400025.1 uncultured Croceivirga sp. | reverse complement strand
GCAAAAATATAATATTCGGTAGAGTAACGGTTCATTAACGCCCCTTTTTAATTTGGGGAAATCGCATCTTATAATCCACGCTCACTTTACCCTTGGAAATCTTCTCCAACCTACTTTTCAATAAGCGTTTTTTAAGTGATGATAATTTCTCTGTAAATAAGATGCCTTCAATATGATCATATTCATGTTGGATTATTCGCGCGGCTAAACCATCATAAGTCTCGGTATGGGTAGCAAACTTTTCATCTTGATAAGTAATTTTTATCTGTGGTTTGCGATTGACATCTTCCCGAATATCCGGAATACTCAAGCAACCTTCATTAAAAGCCCACTCCTTACCTTCCTCTTCCTCGATTTGCGCATTGATAAACACCTTTTTAAAGTCTTTCAACTGGATTTGCTCTTGTTCAGTGAGGTCTTCATCTTCTGAAAAAGGGGTCGCATCAATCACAAAAATCCGCAAAGGGAGACCCACTTGAGGACCTGCCAACCCCACACCTGAAGCTTTGTACATGGTTTCAAACATGTTAGCAATCAGTTCATCTACTTTCGGATAGTCAGAAGGTATTGTTTTGGCCTTCTTTCGTAAAACGGGGTCGCCGTAAGCTACAATCGGTAGTATCATATTAAATTCTATCTAAATAGGCTTGCAAAATTAGGGTAGCACTAATCTTGTCAACCATGCCTTTGTCTTGTCTTTGCTTCTTTTTCATCCCCCCAAAAACCATACTTTCAACCGCCATTTTCGAAGTGAATCGCTCATCTTGACGATAAATTGGCATATTGGGAAAAGTACGCTTTAAGGTCTTTAGAAGTATTTGAATGGCCTTTTCTGACTCTGAGACCGTACCATCCATTTGCTTGGGTTCGCCTACAACAATACCATCCAGTGCCTCTTGCTCTGTATATTTCTGTAAATAAGCAATAAGATCTTTGGTATTTACCGTAGTCAATCCGGAAGCAATTAGTTGAAGTTCATCGGTCACAGCAATACCGGTTCTTACCTTACCAAAATCAAGGGCCATTATCCTTCCCAAGTCTTACAATTTTTGGCAAAAATAGCCTTAAAATTGTTATGCATTTAAAATTGTGTTTTCTATTCTCAAGGTACTCCTATATTTGTCCAAAATTCAAAGATGACCGAACTACAAAATACCATTGAAAAAGCTTGGGAGAATAGAGCGTTGCTGAAAGAACAAGCTACCCAAGATGCCATTAGGGAAGTAATCAACCTTATTGACGAAGGAAAATTGCGTTGTGCCGAACCCAACGAGGAAGGATGGCAAATCAATGAATGGGTTAAAAAAGGGGTGGTGCTGTACTTCCCTATTCAAAAAATGGAGGTCTTGGAGACCGGTATTTTCGAATATCACGATAAGATTCCTTTGAAAAAAGGGTACCAGCAGAAAGGTGTTCGTGTGGTACCGCATGCTGTGGCCAGACATGGCGCTTATATTTCGTCGGGTACCATTCTAATGCCCAGTTATGTAAACATAGGAGCCTATGTTGATGAAGGTACAATGGTAGATACCTGGGCCACAGTGGGTAGCTGTGCACAAATTGGTAAGAATGTTCACCTTAGTGGCGGCGTGGGTATTGGAGGTGTTCTAGAGCCTTTACAGGCCGCTCCAGTAATAATCGAAGACAATGCCTTTTTGGGTTCACGGTCCATTGTTGTTGAAGGGGTCCGAATAGAACGTGAAGCCGTTTTGGGAGCCAATGTGGTTTTGACCGCATCTACCAAAATAATTGATGTCACTGGCGACGAACCAGTTGAAATGAAAGGTAGGGTTCCTGCCCGTTCAGTTGTTATACCAGGTAGTTACACCAAAGAATTTAATGCTGGGAAGTTTCAGGTACCCTGCGCCCTTATCATAGGAAAACGCAAAGAAAGTACCAATAAAAAGACCTCATTGAACGACGCCTTACGAAAACATAGCGTTGCCGTGTAACAAGGCAAAATTTGGTTTCAAAACAATTTATCGGCTGTTTTGGTGTTATAATTTTGTCGTACCAAACGAACGTAACCAAAAATTGCTGTATTGAGCACCCCAAAGCAAAAATTATCAGCATTGATTATCACCTTCAATGAGGTGGGCTACATCGAAAGATGCATTGAGTCCATTTCGTTTGCGGATGAAATCATTGTTGTGGATTCCTTCAGTACTGACGGGACGTACGAGTATTTATTGAATCATCCTAAAGTTGAAGTAATTCAACGTAGGTTCTTGAACTTCACTGACCAAAAATCATATGCCCTCAAACGGGCATCGAATGATTGGGTATTATTTGTCGATGCCGATGAGGTAGTAACTTCGAACTTAAAATCAGAAATCGTTGAAACCATTAATTCAAAAAATGGACATTCTGCATATTGGTTCTATCGAAAGTTCATGTACCAAAATAGACCGCTACATTTCAGTGGGTGGCAAACCGACAAAAACCATAGACTCTTTAAGAAGAGTAAGGTTCGCTTTACAAGTGAACGATTGGTTCACGAAACTCTACAGGTAGATGGTAGCTCTGGTAAGTTCAACGAACGGTTGACACACTTTTGCTTCAAAAATTTTGAAGACTACAAAGGAAAAATGCTTCATTATGGTACACTCAAAGCGCGTGAAGAACTGAATAAAGGAAGACGATTTTCTTACGCAAAGATGGTTGTAAAGACTTCATGGAAGTTTTTCTACAATTTTGTATTGCGCCTTGGCTTTTTGGACGCCGAAAGGGGGTTCAATGTTTGCTACCTCAATGCGCTAAGCGTGTATAAACGTTATCATGAGTTACAACGTTTGGAACAACTGCACCATACCCCCGTTCTGACCAAAGTGATTCAAAAACACAAATTGGCATAAACCCATTTGAACGATATCTCAGTTCTTAATTCTATTTTAAGTGCAGAGATGTAAATCTGTCTTAAATAGTATAGTCAGGCGGGTCTAAATTTATGTGCTTTTTTAAATCAAGGCCTTAAATGATTTCATATATTCCCATAATTTGGAAAGAATTATGAAAGTAGCTTTGGTCGAGTTGAGCGAAAGCCATGAAGAATGCCTTTACAGCCAAGTGAAGTTTCTTCAAGGTAAAGTTTCGGCATTACATCTTCACTTACATCCAAAAGTAATTGCCCAAATTGAGGATTATGGTCTTGATCAGCATCAAATTTTCAATATACCTCTTGTTAACAAAGGAGTTAAAAGAATACTTTATGCTTTTCGTCTAGCGAAAATTTTGGGGTCTTACGATAAAGTAATATTTAATACGTCCAGTTCCAGTAAGCTATTGCGCAATACGGTGCTGCTGCTCAACTTTTTTAAGGTCGAATGTATTGGAGTGTTGCACAATACCAAAAAATTGAAATCGAGTTTTACTCAGAAGCTGATTTCGACAAAAATCAAGAAGTATTTTGTTTTGGGTGATCATTTGGCCAACCCAGAGCTTTCCAACGAAAAGACTCAATTGCGATGCTTTTACCCCATTTATTTTCCGAATTACGGCTATCGCCCCAATAAACCTATGAATGAAACTTGGGTAGTCATACCTGGTTCAATTGACTTTCATAGAAGGGATTATGAAAGATTGTTACACGCATTGACCAATAGACCAAAAATCAACAACTTGAAAATCGTTTTACTGGGAAAACTGAATACTTCCTTTGATGACGGCAGAAGACTTATCACTGA
>CAYNUM010000343.1:0-3684 GCA_964400025.1 uncultured Croceivirga sp. | reverse complement strand
ACTCTTTCCCTACACACGTCTTCCGATCTTACACTCTTTACTTTTTTTAAAAATCGCACGTAGTTCATTATCACGAAAACGTTCAAATCACCTCCCCTTTTATCGACACTCGATATTTGTACATTTTCCAAACCCTCGAACCTTTCTCTATACTTGTTTTTTAGGAGCATTACGTGGACTTCATATCCGTTTTCACCAAAATATTTTGCTCGTAGGCGCACATTTTTTTCTATACCGCCCCAACCTCTAGTGGCACAAAAAAAAACTAGTGTTTTATTAGTTGTTTTCATAGTTCGTTGTATTCTTTGGTCAATTCTTTCATTGCCACGCATCTAGACCAAACCCCCAGTGCGTTTAGATAACAAATGATAATACCTTTTTTTCCATCAAGAAAGCCAAGACGTATAAGGTAATGATTGATGAACTTATAAGTTGGGCGCCATAAAAAATGGTGCCATTTTGCCCTTTTTCCCTTTCTAAACTCTTCTTTCGCCTTCATTTTTCCATAGTTGACCATCTTTGATTTGTAACTCTCATAATCGGAGTAGGAATAATGAATCAGACGATTTTTAAGGGTTTTCGATGGGCCATCTACAATTAATGTTTCATGTACAATACGGTCTTTGGCAAATTGCACCTTGCTTTTCCTAAATAAACGATAATTTTTATCTGTTTGCCAACCGCTAAAACGCAAAACCTTGTTTTTGAACATAAACGTTCTTAGGAAGAAATAGGCAGAAGCAGTTTCTTTCTCATTTTTCACCAATTGAAGTATTTCCTCTTCCAAAGGTGTCGTAATTCGTTCATCGGCGTCCAAAAAGAGAATCCAGTCGTTTGTGGCCTGAGATAAGGCAAACCGCTTTTGGTCAGTATAGTTTTTAAATTTTCGCTGAACGCTTTTGACATGGGGATATCCTTTGATAATCTCCATTGTTTTATCAGTGCTAAAAGAATCTACCACAATGATTTCGTCGGTGAAGCTTAAATTATCAAGAACTTCACCAATATTCTCTTCCTCATTAAGGGTAATCATCAAAGCCGATATTTTTTCTTGTTTTTCAGCCATTGATTAAATATGCCTCAATTGTTTTCAAATTTTCTTTCTTGTCGAAATTTGTTCTTACATGTTCGAACCCTTCTTCACCCATTTCTTTGGCCAGTTTGGGATTTTTATACAATTTTTCAATAGCATCGGCGAATGGGTCTATTTGGTTTGGGGTAACCAAAAACCCAGTTTTACCATCAACCACCAATTCTGGATTACTGCTTAAGTCAAATGCTACAATAGGTTTTTTACATACCGCTGCCTCGGCAAGTACGTAACCAAAACCTTCCCATAATGAAGGTAGAACGAAAACATCACCGCTTGCCATAAACTCAAGGGGGTTGCCTATGAATCCAACAAGTTCAACAATGTTTTCCACCTCAAATTTTGAAATTTCATTTTGCAAAGCTTCCTTCAACCTACCGTCGCCACCAATAATTAGTTTAAAAGGCACATCACGTTTTTTCAGTTCTGCCGCTAATTGTATCAAGAAAGACTGGTTTTTTTGAGCTTCCAATCTTCCAAGGTTAATTAAAGTAAATGGCTTGTCTCGGGATTCATGTCCAATTGTAACCTCGGGTAGGTTTTTTGGTATATCGATGCCGTTATAAATGACCTTTATTTTTTCTTCTGCGAAAAGGTTTAGGTTGTTTTGAAGGATTGTCTTTTTCGTGGCCAATGAATTGGCCAGTATCTCTGTCAAAATTTGACTAAAATAGTAGCGATTGAGAAAGGTGTTTTTTATGGGAATGGCACTTCCGCGGCGATATATAATTCTATTTACACCAATGGACTTTGCGCATAAACCCGCAATCTTCACGTCGCGAGACAGGTTCATCACAATAGTGTCAATCGAATATTGGTCTAATTTCTTTTTTAACGAAGCATGTTTGAAAGGGTTTAAAAAACTAAGGTTGGTTATATCAACTGCTATAACAGGAATGTTTCTTTCTTTTAATTTTTGAAGAAGTACACTTTTTTTATGTGCAACCGCTATGACGTCATGACCATTCGTGTGCAAGTAAGTACTGGTCTCCAAATGCCATTTTTCACCTCCGCCCCAAGCAATGGCCGTATTAAAAAAACAGATACGGCCCATTAAACAATAGATTTGTAAAGTTTCAAATGATTTTTGGCCACATTTTCATCAGAGAATCGTTGCACATATGTATAGCCTTTCTCCGCCATTAGCCTTCGCTCTATGGGATGTTCAAATACCCATTGAATTTTCTGACGTATCTCATCGATGTCATAGGGTTCAATATATATGGCATCTGGACCAGCGGCTTCTGGAAAGCAACCTCCCCTAGTGACGATTACAGGTATTTTACTATAAAGAGCTTCAATTATTGGTATTCCAAAACCCTCACAGACTGAAGGGTAACAGAACACGGTGGCATTTTGATAGGTCATCGCCAATTCTTTGACGTCAATCTTTTTAAGGAATGATACTTGTTTCTGGAGGTTGTTCCTCTTTATGTAGTGATGTACTTTTTTCGCGTAACTTTTTTCGCCACCCACCAAAACCAAATGGTATGACGTTCCATTGATTGCTTTGACCAGAGAAAGTGCATTTTTCCGTTCTTGAATGGTGCCAACATTGATAATATATTCTTCGGGGAGGCCATATTTTTCCATAACTGCCTCACGCTCATCTTCAGAATATTCTCTTTTAAATGCCTCGTTACATCCTTGATAAATAACACTGATTTTATTTGCACCGACTTTAAAAAACTTCATGATATCCCATTTTGTCTGCTCACTTATGGCGATGACATGGTCAGCCCTTTTTACGGCGTATCTAAATTTAAATCGATATATAATGCGGTCCCAGATGTTATAAAAGTGCGGGTGACTCAAAAAGATAAGGTCATGGATGGTTACAATCTTGGGGATTTTATTTTCTTTGATTTGAATAGGAATTTCCCCTGAAAGACCATGATAGGCGTCAAGGCCAAGGGAATTAATTTGGCCCCATTGCCCAAACAACCTCCAAAATGAAGCGAGGAATTTCCAAAAACCTTTGGGATATATTATTTGAGCCCGGTCCATTGAAACCAAAGGTTCCAAATTTGACTTCTTTGTGTTGAAAAGGTAAAAACGTTCTAGTGGAGAGTGCTGTGTCAGAATTCTGATAATATCCCTACCGTAGTTACCCAATCCGGTTTGGTTGTGAAAAATACGTTTGGCGTCATAGCCTATCCTCATCGTGACTGGAACATTTTGTTGGTAAAACTACGCATAATAGAAGGTCAAAAAAAGGTCTTCATTGAGCAAAGATCATTCTTTCGATAAGAAGTCAAGATATACCTTTTGCTGTAAATCAAAGTACCACTTTTTATCAGAGAAGGCAATTGTACTTTTTTCTGATGTCAATAGTTTATCGAGGGATTCGTATAAATTCTCGCTCCTGTAAAATTTGCCGTTCTCAACAAAGTCGGTCAACCCATCAAAATATTGATGTAAAAGCACCTTCTTTTTGTACGCTATGGCCAAATTAAAACTCCCTGAAATTTTATAGTTCAAATAATCCTCGTGCAATGATAGCAAGGGCATTATATAATCTGCCTGATAGAGATGGCCATGAAAGATATCGTTTTGGATAAAGTCTTGAAAGGTGATAAAATACCTTTGAGAAA
>CAYNUM010000342.1:2330-3690 GCA_964400025.1 uncultured Croceivirga sp. | reverse complement strand
GGCTAGTGAATCGTTTTCGTTTCCCATCTATAAAGTTTTGAGCAACAAAATGAGGTTGTTTGAGCAAGTTGAAAAAGGTGTACCATAATCCCTTATCGAAATTAAATATGGTATCAAGGAACTCACTAACTACGCCTTTAAAATTTAGTCGATAGTTTGCAGTCTGGCTCTGGGAACAATTTGGACAAAATTTTCCTTCGAATTCAACGTCGCAATTTTTGCAAGTTATTGTCGGCAAATTGGATTTATTTAATGACTGCAAACGGTCCCAGCTATGATTTCGTTTCGGTCTGGCGTCTTGGTGAGCAACGGTGTTGGCCGGCGCGATTTTCAAGCGAGCCAAGGCGTGTGCGAAATCGGCTTTCCGATTTGTTTTAAATTTTCTTGAAGGTAGGGAATATTCTTTTTGGCAGAAGGGGAGCTATGAATTATAGATATTGTTGGCGGTAGTTTTTATTTTATTCATAAACCTTTTTTTTCGAACCCTTCTTTTTCCCTTTAGTATTGGTTTTAAGTCATCGGTATTTGCAATTCTATTCGAAATAATAATGGATTCCCCTGTTTTTAAGACTATTTCCATATAAGTGAAATCAGTAAAAGGAGGCCCATTTCCGTAAGACTCAAATAGTTTTAAATGTCCAATTTCAGATGGGAGAATTTCTTTTTTATTTATGCCATCTTCAACAATTAGTTTTGGAGTCTCTTTGTCCAGAATAATTGTTTTTTCCCGCGCCTCTCTGTGATACTCTTGCCGATAAACTACAATTCTAATTAATGTGATCAAAATGAAAATGAAAGGAGATAAGCCTAAAAATAATTTCCAAAGTTGATTTTGATTACCGGCAATTCCCCTGGCAAGTATAAAAGCTAAAATTCCACCCAAGCATATCAGAGATACTATCCAAAACCATGTATCCGTATGCTTTCTGTATTTAAAATCTTGGGTTTTCATGAATTACCGCCAACTGTCTAGTGTATGATTAGTTGCGGACTTTTCCAACGGAAAATATCCGTCTGACATAAAGATAATTGATTGCAGGAAATTCACTTTTTGAATTTCCGACAGCAATTAATTATACACCGTGTTGTGCGCTGGCTTTTTTTGTAAAAAAGGTTTTAAATCGTTCTGGATATTTATGATTAAAATATATGCCAATCATAAAAAGTCCCATTACTATCAAAAATGGAAACAACCACTTAAGTTCGGCCTTTACGTCGTCCATGTCCAGGAGTATTTCCTTTTCTCCAGTCGCAATCTGAAAAACTTCAGGTTCCAAGTCCGTTTGATTACTTTTCTTTATCCACACGATTGCTTTTCCTGACTTTTTTAGCTCTTTCTTAATCTGTTCGTACCTTTCAT
>CAYNUM010000342.1:0-2291 GCA_964400025.1 uncultured Croceivirga sp. | reverse complement strand
TGTTCTATGTTTTTACCTAATTTATAATTCCGCTTATCGTTTGCCAATTTTAGTATAAGCTCAGATTTCACACTTTTATGGCCTCTTGAACTGACTTGAGTGTAAACTGTTCTAACGTCTTCTACTTTCCCACTTGTTTCTATTAAAGAATTTTCAAATGTGAACAGAGTAGGGGCAAAAAAATAAAAAGCACATCCAATACAGGCAATTCCGAACCAAAGAGCTTTTTCTGCGTAGTAATCTTTATGCCACTTTTTATTTGAATTCATTTTTTAGCTTGCACACAACTCGTATATATCACCAATACTACAAAATCCTGATTAAACGTTTAATTATTTCAATTTCAAATTTTTACGGCCTATAACCGTTTGCAAGTATTTACAAATAATAACGTCTGTCCGCCTATGGTCGAAACTTTTAATATTTCCTTATCGGATAGCGGGTAATTGCCATAATTGGTCTTCTTTCCAGATTTTTTGAGTGGTAGGTTGGTCCATATTGCCCCCAGAGACGATGACCAAAACCCGTTTTTTGCTTTCTTGGGTACCCAACCATTCTACAACCGCCTGCATGGGCATTGCACAGGTAGGTTCCAATCGGCACTTCAACAAATGGGTCAACCACTGTGTCCAATACACAATCTTATCCTCGGCCACTTCATAAAAACCATCCAATTCCTTGAGGTATTCAAAGGTAATATTACCCACGGCCATGGTCATGGCCCCATCGGCCAAGGTATTCGGAATACCCGGCAATCGCTGAATGCTACCTGCTCGTAATGATTCAGCGGCATCGTTGGCATTCAGGGGTTCCATACCGAACATTTTGGTTTTGGGTGAAAGGCCTCTGGTTGCTATCAGGCTGCCCGAGGTGAGCCCACCCCCGCCACAGGGAGTAAATACCGCATCAATGGCATCGAGTTCGGTTAGAGCCTCCAATGCTGCCGTGCCTTGACCACAAATGACCTGATCATGATTAAAAGGGGGTATCCAATAGGTGCCTTCAGCCTGAGCGGCCTCGCGCACTAATGCATCGGTAATATCACGGGTTTCGCTCAAGACCACCTCAGCCCCATAGCCCCGGGTAGCCTGAATCTTAACCTGACTAGAGTATTCGGGCATAAAAATAGTGGTGGGTATACCAAATTGCTGCCCTGCGTAGGCGACGGCTTGTGCGTGGTTACCAGAGCTGTTGGCCACAATATGTTTCGGTCTTTGGCCGGTTTCTATCAACCAAGCCACAGTGTTGAGTCCCCCACGGGCTTTAAAGGCCCCTATTTTCTGAAAGTTCTCGCACTTAAAGTAGACTTCATGCCCCAGCCAATTGTTCAACAGTGATGAAGACAAAATTGGGGTTGAATTGATATAGGGGTCAATTCGTGATTTTGCAGCTTGAATGTCTTTTAGGGTGAGTTTCATAGGTACCCTTTACACAAAAATAGTGCTTTTCTACCCCTTCCGTCATTCCGCCCCAATGGTCATCGGGGTTCGGAATGCCACCTTCCCCTGGCAAGGGGAAGGAGCCCTTTTTTGGTTATTTCACGAACAACAGTTCGCGGTATTTCGTCAAGGGCCAAAGGTCGTCTGATATTAAACGTTCGAGGGCATCAACATGCTCTCGAATCTTATCGAAATAGGGCTTTACCGTATCACAATAGGTTTTTGCCTTTTTGGCAATATCGCCCATGTTGTCGGTTCTATTCTTCGCCTCAATCATCGCATCGGTCAATTTTTTGGCCTCGGTCATATGCTCGCCTATCTGTTCGATAATATTCAACTGAGGTTCACTCACCTTTTTATGGGCAGCGCCATAGACTTCTTTTAATCCGTGCACGTTTTCGAGCAACAGGTTCTGATATTGGATGGCAGCTGGCATCACATGGTTATAGACCAGCTCACCCAAAATTCGACCTTCAATCTGCAAATGGAACACATAGTTGTCGTATTCCACTTCTTGGTGTGCCTTCAGCTCCACTTCGTTCATGACTTTAGTCAATCCGAACAGTTCCAAGCTGGCTTTTGAGGTCAACACCTGTAGTGCTTCAGGAGTATTTCGGTTGTTGCTCAACTTTCGGTTGCGTGCCTCTTCTTGCCAATCAAAGCTATACCCATCGCCATCGAAACGAATACGCTTAGAGGTCTTGATATATTCACGCAATACGTTGAATACGGCTTCATCTTTTTTCAGTTTTTTCTTAACAATCAGCACATCCACCTCCTTTTTGAAATCGACCAATTGCTTGGCCACGATGGTGTTCAAAATCGTCATTGGTTTCGCGCAATTCATTTTAG
>CAYNUM010000341.1:0-3699 GCA_964400025.1 uncultured Croceivirga sp. | reverse complement strand
TCAATTCGAAAGGCAGAGGCCAAGGCAGCCGAAACCCATCCTATCCCGGAGCTTCCTGCAAATTGGTTTCAAAACCCATTTCCTCCATTAAACGCCTTTTTCCCGCCTCAATATTGGTTTCACCATCACGTTGGTGACTGCAGCAGGTATTCGTCCACAAAAGAGGAGAATGGTATTTGTGCGCCGCTCGTTGTTGGAGCATGGTTTCACCCTTTTCGTTCATTACAAAAACAGAGAAAGCTCTGTGAAGAACTGCCTTTTCATGAGCTTCCATTTTCGGCATTAGCCCTATCTGTTCATCGCTCGAGTTTACGAGAATCACCTGCTCTTCCATGGGCGCAAAAATAAGGTCTTTCTACGAGCCAATTTGTCAAACAAAATATAAATGTTAAAACTCTAAAGGAGTTAGAAGAATCGAGGCGATTTAAGATTACCAACCCTTCGAATAAAATCATAGCGTATGATAACCTCAAAAGAGCCATCATTAAAAGTCGTTGCGCCTAAATCAGTAATTTCTCGGTCATATGCCAAACCGATAAAAAATTCATCCGAGATATGAAAACCGAACATGCCGCTAAAAGCTGCATCCCATCTGTAACCGGCTCCGGCCACAAATCGTTCATTGAACATAAAATTAGCAGAAACATCAACCTGTAGGGGGGCACCTTCTACCCATTTAGTGAGCAGAGTCGGTTTGAATTTAAGAAACGGATTCAGGTCCCATACATACCCTGTAATAAAATACCAGTTCATCCTTTCACGAGCAGTGGAAAGGGAAGATTCTTCAAAATGTTCCGTTTCGAGCATTCTAGGAACTGATAGTCCGGCATAAAATCTATCGGTATGATAGTAAATACCTGCACCAATATTCGGTGAAAAACGGTTATCAATATTTGGAGGTACAATCGCCTGATTGTTTTCTCCGGTATAGAGTCTTGCAAAGTTGACATCCAATAAATGAGCACTTGCTTTCAGTCCAAAACTCAAGCTATTGTATCGACTCGTCTTTATGGTATATGAAAAGTCAACATCAAAATTGGTTTCTGAAGTCGGTCCAATAAGATCACTTAAAAACGAGATGCCAAGTCCGACACCTCTATATCCTACGGGAGTATGAAAGTTGAGAGTCTGAGTCTCGGGGGCTCCTTCCAAACCGGCCCATTGTGCACGGTATAACGCAGCAATGCTCATATGACCGCGAGAACCGGCATAAGCAGGATTCACACTTACCGTATTATACATGTACTGCGTGTATTGCGCATCTTGTTGGGCATTAGTACTTAATGAGCTCACCAAGGCTACAATCAAAATGGCAACGCTAAATACCCCTCCTTTAAATTTTCTGTCCATCACAACCTCATATTTTACTTGTTGATATATATGTAGCCAGATATTTGTTTCATTTGGTTGTTTTCATCCTCAAAATCAATGATATAGAAATAGGTTCCTGTTGGCAGTTTACTATCTTGGTCTATAGTGACCCGCCCTATAGAAGTACCATCAAAATTGTTCGTTTCATTGTCATAGGCCTTTGTCTTGAATACCAATACACCCCATCGGTTGAAAATCTTAACCGTATTGTTAGGGTAGATATCGATATTTTCAATGTATAAAGTGTCGAAATTACCATCGCCATTTGGCGTCAGAATTTGAACAACCTGAATTTCTTCATTGGTTGGTCCTAAATCTGGGTCCAGATAATTTGGAATACCGTCATTATCACTATCGTCATTGCTTACATCACCGTCTTCATTCGGGTCTTCATCTGGAGTTTCGATACCGTCTTCGTCATCATCAAGGTCACGATAATCAGGTATGCCATCACCATCGGTATCAGGTAGTGCACTGGTTGGGTCATCAATCTCATCATTAACGTCATTATCATTTAGATTGTCTCCCTCATAGCCATCATCCAAGCCATCGTTATCGGAGTCGGAATCAATAGCGGTCTCATCGGCCAATCCATTTTGGTCAAAGTCATTTCCTTCAATATTGTCCAAAACTCCATCGTTATCACTGTCTTCATCCACATAGTCCGGAATACCATCTCCATCGGTATCCAAAGGAATCAAACCAACATTGCCATTTACTTCATAGGCATCATCCAATCCATTATTATTTGCATCTATACCACTTGGTGAAATGTACCCTATGGTCACTTGTGCTTCAATATTATCGGGTATACCATCATTGTCGCTATCAATGTCAAGATAATCAGGTACACCATCACCATCAGAATCTGTTGGATCTGTAGCTGGGTCATTGTCTCCATCAAGGTTCAAATCTTCAAATGCATCAACGATTCCATCATCATCGGTATCCAAATCTGTGATTTCGGTCACAATAATGGTCACGGTGGCCGTACTGCAATTGCCGGCATCGTCGCAAATCGTATATTCAAAACTATCTGTGCCCAAGAACCCAGCATCGGGTGTATAGGTTACAAAGTCATCCGATGGGTCATTCGGCGTTCCATTATCATTTATTGTAACCACACCATTACTTGGGGTTGTTGTAGTTAAAATACCAGAGCTGGGTAAATCATTGTCATTTGCCAAAATCATTATGTCAACAGGAGTACTTTCTTCAGTAGTAACCGAATCATCAAAAGCATCAACAATGGGAAGCACATTTACCGTAACAGTTGCCGTACTGCAGTCACCAAATTCATTACATATTGTATAATCAAAGGTATCGGCTCCATTGAAATCTGGGTCAGGAATATAGGTAACGATATCATCGCTTGGGTCGTTCGGTGTTCCATTGTCATCAATGGTAACCGAACCATTTGTAGGATCCGTTGTTGTTAGCGTTCCCACGGTCGGTAAGTCAGCATCATTATCAAAAATTGGTACCACCACGGATTCGTCTTCGTTGACAATAACTACATCGTCTTGTAAATTTGCTGCTTGCTGCATACAAACTACGGTAAATCGTGGAAGCGCAATCGAGTTACCCACCTTGGTAATGGTTGCCATATAGCGCTCTACCGTTTCGGTAGCGATTACAGTTGGTTGGGTGCCCGTAAGTGAAGCGTCATTCCAACTCACGGTTGCACTGCCCTGCACGTTTGGTGAAACATCTAAAGTAACCTCGTTGAATGGCGAATTACAATTGGTAACAATAAAGTAACCTGTTGCATTGGAACCACAAAGCGTACCATCATAGGTTGCAAAATATACTCCGGGCTGGGTTACCTCATAGAAGGAGTTTGTACCCAAGACGGTGGAGGTATCTGTTGCCTCATACCAACGATAGTTGTTTTCATCACTACCATCTGGGGCCTGAAGTAAAAACTGCGCATTAACTACCAGAATCCCTAACATAAAGAATACTATGCTGAAAAAACTGGTCTTATATGTTTTCAATTGAATCAAACCGATTTGGGAGTTTGTTTAGGTTGTATTATTTAACCACAAAAACAACATTAATCAATGCGTTGTAATCCGCAGGTAGCCCCACAACATCATATTGCATGTTACCATCTGCATCAATAGAATCGATATTTAATACAGCTGGGTCTGCAAATGTCACGTAGTAATACAGTTCTGTTCTACCATAAGTTGGGACAGTACCTGGAGCTCCAGCACTAGCTGTAAAGTTTGAGGCTGAACCACCATATTGAGTCAAATATTCCTGATATAAATCCAAAGTTGCATTGTTTACCAAACTAGAGGCATCGATAGCAATGGACGGAGG
>CAYNUM010000340.1:0-3708 GCA_964400025.1 uncultured Croceivirga sp. | reverse complement strand
GAAAAAAAGCGAAAAACAAATAGGCCGTTAAAACACTTAAAACGACCATTACTATAAAATTCTTTAACGAACGTCTTAAAAGGTCGATGTCATTGATGGCCAAGGACATTCCCATTCCTAAAATTGGGCCCATTAATGGTGAAATCAACATGGCTCCAATGACAACAGCAGTTGAGTTTGCGTTCAAACCAACCGAGGCAATAAAAATGGAGCATATTAAAATCCATGAAGTATGACCTTTGAAAGGTATGTCTTGAATTATGGATTCACGTGTAGAGGCTGCATCAGTATTACTCCGAATTTCGAGTAATTCGGTCATAAACTTACGTACGCTACCAAGCAACCCTTGAAAGTCTTTTTTTACTTCTTCAGAATTCCCTTCAGTTCTGGGTCCATCTTCCTTGAATAAGTTTTCGGCCATAATCTTTAAGCATAGTCATTACCAAAGGTATCACTTACTTTGTTACGTACCTGCTTGATATCCTGCTGTTTTGATTTTGGATAGATCAACAAGACATCTTCTTTGTCCACAATAATATAATCCTCCAGTCCGTCGACAACGACCACTTTGTTCTTGGGAGAACGAATCATATTTCCTTTCGAATCCATCAATACCGTATTGGCATTGACTACCGCATTTTCAGATTCGTCCTTGTCCAATTTCTCGTAAAGCGCACCCCAAGTACCTAAATCGTTCCAATCGAAAGTAGCCGGCAGGGTATAAATCGCCTTGGATTGTTCTAAAATCGCATAGTCGATAGAGATGTTTTCTGCCTTAGGATAGTTCTCGGCGATAAAGGCTTTCTCATCAGAGGTATTGTAGCAAGACCCACCTTGCCGAAACAGTTCATATTGCGATGGTTGGTAGTTTTCAAAGGCATTTACGATGGTGTTAACGCCCCACATGAATATTCCTGCATTCCAAAGAAAATTACCGGCAGCCAAAAATTCTTTGGCTGTTTCCAAATCAGGCTTTTCACGAAACTGTGCGACCGTTTTCAATTGGGTGCCATCACCCTTTTCAAATTCGATATAACCAAATCCCGTGTTCGGATAGGTTGGCTGAATACCAAGGGTACACAGCACTTCCTCTTTTTCGCACTTATCAAAACAGGCCTTTACGTCATTCTCAAAGGCTTGTTCGTCTTCAATCCAATGGTCACTAGGCGCAACAATCATAACACCATTCGGATTCATTTTTTGAATCTTCAAGGCAGCATATAAAATACATGGTGCCGTATTACGCATAGCAGGTTCCAAAACCACCTGTTCTGGTTTTACCAAGGGTAGTTGCTCCAAAACCAAATCATTGTAGCGCTCATTGGTCAGTATCAAAATGTTTTCTGTGGGGATAAATCGGTTGAGACGGTCAAACGTTTTTTGAATCAAAGTTCTACCGGTGCCCAACATATCGTGAAACTGTTTTGGGTTATTGGTCGTACTCACAGGCCAAAAACGTGAGCCCACGCCCCCAGCCATTAATACAGCATAGTAATTCTTGTTCATCTTGTAATCAGTCGGTTATCAATTCAACTTCGGCATTGGGTTGAAACAGAAACAATCGTCCGGTTGCCACTTCAATGCACTCATATCGTTTTATGCGCTTATTGCCCTTTTTAAAGAGCTTGCCATTGTAAATGCGAAAAACACTTCCAATAGGTAATTCAAAAACGTAAGATTTATCGGTATGTTGCACCTCATCAAATGCTTTGAGTGCAATCGACAATTCAGCGTCGGTACTACTGCTCGCTTTAGGGTTTTTAAAGTGTCTCGCGATTATGGGTAACAATTGGTTCGGAAAAATCTCAGGTCGAATAAAAGGCACCATCAATTCCTGAAAAGTACGTTTCCATTCCAATCCGTGGGGTTTAATAAATCGACCAAAACGTTCAAAGGCAACGAGATGGGCAATTTCATGGACAAGGGTAATCAAAAAACGGTATTTGTTCAAGGTCGCATTGACCGTAATCATATGCTGGCCATTGGGCAACCTGCGATAATCACCATGGCGTGTTACCCGATGGTTCACAATCTTTAGGTGCACCCCATTTTCTCGAATTAAATCCATGCATGAGGTAACCGCCCTTTCAGGAAGATATTTTTGTAAAGTTGAATCTCCCAACTATCTTTTTTTTGCGAAGTTACGGGGAAGCGCGAAAACAGAATCCCCAAAAAATAGTTTCTCCTTATTTTTAGAAAAATTTAGTGCTATGCGATTTGAACATATATGCTCCATACTAGTTGTTTTATTAATTTTTACGGGATGCGCTACCGAAGTAGCTCAGGAAAACGTAGCACAAATAATGGGGAATAGCCCATCAATCAAGGGAAAGCAAGAATACCTGTCATCACCCTATGTTACCGCTGGCAATCGTGTCTATATGGTCGGCAACCAAGACGGCTCATTTTCCGAATTGGGATGGCACATAAAAGATGAAATGGGCGGAATTTGGAACCACCCCATCAAATTGATGGACGGTTTTGATATCGATTTAAATTGGGAAGGGTATACGGCCACATTGAACAAGGCCGAAGAATTTGTCAACTATCCCATGGCAAATGCGCATCACTTTTCCATTCCTGAAAAGGACATCAAAGTCACCCGTTGGCAATTTGTGCCTGATGATGTAGAAGGTGTTTTTATACAATTGGAAATCACAAACCAAGGCCCAGAGGCACAACAATTCAAGGTGGACTTTGTTGGCCATACCGATTTAAGACCTACTTGGTTGGGCGAACAAACCGATATGATTGATGGTGCTGATGAGGCTGCGTATGATGAAAACATAAAAGGCTGGGTAGTAAATGATAGTAATAACAACTGGTTCGTAGGTTATGCCGCTGACCAAGAACCGCAAACGAATTCCAGTAAGGAATCACCTTTTCAAGGGATGGGGGTATCCAATGCGTTGCAATATGCCATAAGCTTAGCGCCCATGGAGACGAAAACCCTAAATTTTGCGATTGCTGGTTCTTACACCTCGAAAGAAAACGCGACAAGTACCTTAAATGCCCTTCTGAATGATTGGGACAGAATGCTCAAGGCCAAAAAACAGCGGTATATTGATTTGGCCAAGAAAACGAAATTGACCATTCCTGATAAAGATTTAGAGCAAACCTTTGAATGGTTGAAATACAATTGCGATTGGTTGGTTCGAACGGTTCCTGAAATCGGTACAGGCATCGGTGCAGGAATTCCCGATTACCCTTGGTTGTTTGGGGTTGACAGCGAATATTCCCTTATGGGCTACATGGCAGTAGGCCAAGAAGAAACCGTTTACAATACCATAAAACTTCTTGACAGTGTTTCAGAAGCCGTAAACGACAATGGAAAAATTATTCATGAAATGTCGACCAATGGAGTTGTTTTTAATAAAGGTAACATCAACGAAACGCCTCAGTTTGCTTCGTTGATTTGGCAAATCTACCAGTGGAATGGTGACATGGCATTTTTGGAGAAATACTTCCCTACCATAGAGAAAGGATTGCAGTGGTTAATGTTGGAAAATGATAGCGATGGCAATGGCTTTCCTGAGGGGTTCGGTATGATGGAAATTCATGGCCTGGATAGTGAAATGATCGATGTAGCCGCCTATTCACAAAAAGGGTTTGTAGATGCCGCAAAGATTGCAGATGCTTTGGGCAAAACAGCATTGGCCAACAGTTATGAAGCCCTGGCTGCCAATTTAAAAGACAAAATCAACAACG
>CAYNUM010000339.1:0-3719 GCA_964400025.1 uncultured Croceivirga sp. | reverse complement strand
CTGAAGTTTGGAAACAAAAGCCTGCTCCAACAACAGCGCGAACTTTTGCACCAAATGCACATGTTGCTTCTACTTTTCCATAGAACTAATTTAATGTTTTTGCCACAAATTAAGTTGAACTCTCATAGTAAAATGCATTTTCCAAATGCGAAAGGTGTTGCCTAGTTTACCAACTGCAAATGCACTTTCTGAATGTTGTTTTGCCCTTTAATTTCAGCTTGGGAAAAGATAAAAATGCGGGCTACACTTTGGAAATTAGAAATGCTGAGGAAAGAATTCAAGTTGAAGAGATAAGCATCAATGGTGACAGTATCATCATTCAAATGCCCGTATTTGAAGGCTACATAGCAGGTACGTTCACCGATAAATCAATGTCAGGAGAGTTCATTAAAGAAAGCCTTGAACGATATGTGCCGTTTTCGGCACAATTTGGAAAAGAAGATAGGTTTGAGGTAAAAAATAAAGCACAACATGATGTTTCTGGCATTTGGGAAACTACTTTTGGTTTAGATGCCGATTCCCCTTATCCCGCAAAGGGCATTTTTTATCAAGACGCGAATCGACTTCGAGGTACATTTAGAACCAAAACCGGGGACTATCGTTTTTTAGATGGGGTTATGGACGGGGATTCATTAAAACTATCTGCTTTTGATGGCGCGCATGTCTTTCTATTTACCGCCAAGGTCACCGATAGCACTATGAAAGGAACTTTCTATTCTGGAAACCACTATACGGAAAGCTTTGTGGCTAAACGTAATTCGGCCTTTGAGCTGCCCGACGCCAATAGTTTGACTTTTTTAAAGGAAGGATATAGTTCGTTTGATTTTTCATTTCCTGATCCCTCAGGGAAAGAAGTTTCGCTTAATGATGAACGTTTTAAGGATAAGGTGGTTCTCGTTCAAATCATGGGAACTTGGTGCCCAAATTGCTTGGATGAAACCAAGTTCTATGTGGATTATTTGAACAAAAATCCTTCTCCAAGTTTAGAGGTTGTGGGTTTGGCCTTTGAATATGCAAAAACGGAAGAAAAGGCCTTTCAAGGTATCGAACGCTTAAAAAACCGAGTAGGGGTTGAGTACCCTATTCTATTGGCACAGGTTGGCACCAGTAGCAAGTCGAAGGCCAACGAGAAGTTGCCTATGCTTAATCACGTGTTATCCTATCCTACGACAATTTATATAGATAAAAAGGGTGAGGTGCGTAAAATTCATACAGGATTCAATGGTCCGGCCACTGGCGAAAAACATGAAGAATTCAAAAAAGAGTTTGCAGAAACAATAGGCGAACTACTGGCGGAATAGATCAGATGATGGTTGATTTGCCCAACCCAATATTTTCATCGTTCATATTCAATCGGTCTTCTTTATCAACGATATTATCGGCGATAAAATCACCAACATGACTTGTGCCATATTTGGTGTCCGGATTGATATCTGGTGTGACGATTCCTTTATACAATGATAGGTTTACTGCTTCTCTAATGGCCATAGCCTCTTCAAAGAGTTGAAAGTGTTCCAATAACATGGCTGAAGATAATATACATGCAATGGGGTTGGCTATATTATGTCCTTTCGCTTGCGGGTATGAACCATGAATTGGTTCGAAAAGGGCATTATCATGACCTATGGAGGCTGAAGCCAACAAACCAATCGAACCTCCAATCACGCTTGCTTCATCAGATAAAATATCTCCAAACATATTTTCAGTCAGAATAACGTCAAATTGCGATGGATTCAAGATTATCTGCATAGCGGCATTGTCAACAAATAGAAATTCCAGAACCACATCGGGGTAACTTTCTCCGATTCTCTTGACGACATTACGCCATAGCCTTGATGATTCCAGAACATTAGCTTTGTCGACCAGGGTTAGTTTATTATTCCTGCTTCGTGCAGCTTTGTAGGACAAATGTGCAATCCTTTCTATTTCCTTTTCAGAATATTCGCAGAGGTCCGATGCAACAGTACCATCTTTATTCAGTTTCTTCTCACCAAAATAAATGCCTCCAGTCAGTTCGCGATAAATGGTAAAATCAACGCCTCGAATTCTTTCTTCTTTTAGGGGAGACTTTTCGACCAGAGCAGGAAACACTTTTACAGGGCGAATATTTGCAAAAAGTTCCAGTTCTTTTCGCAGGCGCAGCAAACCTTGTTCTGGTCTAACCTTCGCATTCGGGTCATTATCATATTTAGGGTCGCCTATGGCACCAAAAAGAACAGCATCTGAGTTTTTGCAGAGGTTCAATGTGCCTTCTGGTAAAGGATTACCAGTTTTATCAATGGCTACTGCCCCAACAGTAGCTTCTTTAAAAACGAAATTGTGCCCGAAGACCTCTTCGACAGCTTCAAGACATCGTATGGCCTGTTCAAGAACCTCTGGTCCTATACCGTCTCCTGGTAAAACTGCAATATTGAGGTTCATAGGGCTATTTGTTTAGTGCTGGTTTGAGCCCTAGGTCAAGCTCGAAATGTTCACGCTACTGGTCTCAACAATTTCATGAATATCAGAATCCACGATTTCTTTTTTACGGTCGGCGAACTTCAAGAAATTTTCATAGACCACATCCAACTGTGTTTTGGTCAGCTCATAACCTACGTTTTTGGCCCGATAGGCCAATGCAGCCCTTCCACTTCTTGCTGTCAATACAATTGATGATTCATTGACGCCAACATCGTGTGGGTCCATTATTTCATACGTTTCCCTGTTTTTTATAACACCATCTTGATGAATTCCAGAACTATGTGCAAAGGCATTGGAACCTACGATAGCTTTGTTCGGTTGAACGATCATTCCCATTTTTTCAGAAACCATCTGGCTGGTGTCATACAACAACTTACTATTGATGTTGGTATCCAAATTCAAATCAGGGTGTTGTCTCATAATCATGACAACTTCCTCCAAAGAAGTATTTCCTGCACGTTCACCAATACCATTGATGGTGCATTCTATCTGTCTTGCCCCATTTACCACACCAGCTATGGAGTTAGCGGTGGCCAAGCCTAAATCATTATGACAATGGCAAGATAGAATTGCCTTGTCGATGCCCTTAACGTTTTCCCTGAGGTATTTCATCTTGGCACCATATTCTTCTGGCAAACAGTAACCCGTCGTATCGGGTATGTTAAGCACCGTAGCCCCGGCAGCAATGACCGCCTCACAGACCCTTGCCAAATATTCATTGTCAGTTCTACCCGCGTCCTCAGCATAGAACTCAACATCTTCAACAAAACTTTTGGCATAGCTCACCGCAGCAACAGCTCTTTCCAAAATATCGTCGCGGTTACTTTTGAATTTATGCAGAATGTGTGAATCAGAAGTACCGATACCTGTATGAATTCGCGGTCTTTTTGCATCTTTAATGGCCTCTGCTGCTACCTCAATATCTTTTTTAACCGATCGCGTCAATCCACAGACGGTTGCATTTTTTACAAGCTTGGCAATTTGATTGACGGAATTGAAATCTCCGGGACTTGAAATAGGAAACCCTGCTTCAATGATGTCTACACCCAACTCATCAAGACGTTCTGCAATGACCAATTTCTGTGTAGTATCCAATTTACACCCTGGCACTTGCTCGCCATCTCGGAGCGTAGTGTCAAAAATATGTACCTTATCTTTACCCATGATTATAGCTGGTTTTACCTAATCTTTACGAAGTTAGAAAGCCACTGTTCAACCCTTATTTTTAATACTTTGGTGTTACAACGTTTAAGGGGTGG
>CAYNUM010000338.1:0-3724 GCA_964400025.1 uncultured Croceivirga sp. | reverse complement strand
CATGCGATTGGGGGCGTGGGACTGTGAGTTGAAAGATGGTAGTTTGGTTAAAGAAGTGTACGGACATGAGGCCGATATTGCTGAGCGACATCGCCATCGCTTTGAATACAATAATGAGTATTTACAAGAAATGGAAGATGCGGGCTTGCTTGCTTCCGGACTGAATTCAAAGACAGGTTTGGTAGAAATCGTGGAACTGCCCTCGCATCCTTGGTTCATCGGGGTACAGTACCATCCGGAATATAAGAGTACCGTTGCCAATCCCCATCCCTTGTTCGTGGGATTTGTTAAGGCTGTTTTGGCGCAAAAGCAAAAACAGACCCGGGCCAGTATGGCTTAGTAGCTAAAAAATTATTTGGTTTACCCAACACGGTGCTGAGCGTATTTGGAGTACCCATGGTCCTTCCAAAGACCTGACAGTTTGGCTTAAATACCCGCCAATTCATCAAAATTCTTTATTTGGATATATATTTGCGGGCTGAATATCAAATTCAGACTACAAGAGATTCACATGGAAGAAAAAAAGCTGGACATCAACTCCATTATCGGATTTGTATTGATTTTTGGGATTTTGTTGGGGTGGATGTACCTAAAACAGCCAACACCTGAAGAGTTGGAGGCTCAAAAGGCGAAGCAAGAGCAACTCGAGGCTGAAAAACAGCAAGAACAAGAAGTAGAAGAGAAGAGCACGATAGTCGAACGCCCCGTGGTGAACTTAAATGACTCCGTGGCTGTAGCCAATTATAAATCTTCTGTAGGTGCTTTTGGATTTACACAGGCCAATGATGCTTCGACAGTTATAGAAAACGAGGTACTCTATCTGGAGGTCGCTAATAAGGGTGGGCAAATCATTGAGGCCAAAATGAAGAATTTTGTCACTTATGATTCCATTCCTATTTATTTGGTAAAAGACGGTAATGCCGATTTTGGGTTGACTTTGACGACCTCTGATAATCGGGTGCTGGCAACCCAAGATTTATATTTTGAACCCAGCTTATCGAAAAGTGGGGATAATTCCGTGCTTTCCATGAAGGCCAAGGTTGCTCAAAATCAATACTTGGAGTATCGCTATGAAATGAAGCCCGATGAATATTTGGTAGATTTTACCATACGCTCCCAAGGGCTGAACGGCATCATCAATTCATCAAAACCGATTGATTTAAACTGGAAATTAAAGGGAATACGCCACAACAAAAGTGTGCAGTATGAAAATCGATATACCCGTTTGACCTATAATCACGATGGGGATAAAATCAGCAAACTTTCTGAAAGTAGCGAGCTTGATGAAGAAACAGAGGTTGACATTAAATGGCTTTCCTATCGTCAACACTTCTTTAGTACCATCTTGGCAACGGATACCCATTTTCAATCGGCAGATCTTTCCTCTCAAAATTTGGTAAAGGAAGAAAGTAAAGAAGAAAAATTTACTAAGGCCTATGAAACAAAGACATCCCTTGCTTTGGTAGGGGGTGAGCTTTCCCAAAACATGCATTGGTATTATGGTCCAACAGATGCCAAGGTCTTCGAACAGTATAAGGAGATGGGTCTTGTGGAATCCATTCCATTCGGTTGGGGGATTTTCGGTTGGATCAATCGATTCATTTTTACCCCATTCTTTGGCTTTTTAAGTTCGTTCTTACCATATGGAATTGCAATTATCATAATGACCATTGTAGTTCGTTTGGCCCTTTCTCCGGTAACCTATAAGTCCTATTTATCGCAGGCTAAAATGAAGGTGCTGAAGCCTGAGATTACCGAGCTGAACGAAAAGTACAAAGACAATGCTATGAAGAAGCAGCAGGAAACCATGAAGCTGTACAACAAGGCGGGGGTAAGCCCGATGAGTGGTTGCATACCTGCATTGTTACAGATGCCCATTTTCTATGCGCTCTTCATGTTCTTCCCAACGGCGTTTGGCTTACGTCAAAAATCCTTTTTATGGGCCGATGATTTGAGCTCCTATGACACGATATTTAATCTACCGTTCTCCATTCCATTTTACGGAGACCACGTAAGTCTTTTTCCCATATTGGCTTCTGTGGCGATATTCTTTTACATGACGTTGACCACCGGGCAGACCATGCAGATGCAACAGCAACCAGGTATGCCTAATATGAAGTTCATCATGTACCTTTCTCCGCTGATTATGTTGATATTCTTCAACAATTATGCGAGTGGTTTGAGTTTGTATTACTTCATTTCGAACTTGATTACGATTGGTATTATGTTGGTAATTAAGAACTACATTTTGGATGAAGACAAAATTCATGCTCAGATTCAGGAGAACAAAAAGAAACCAAAAAAAGAGAATCGTTTCCAAAAGAAAATGCGTGAAATGATGGAAGAGGCCGAGGCACAAAAAAAGTCAGGCCGAAGAAAATAGAGGGTACGGTTAAACCTTTCTTGGGTACTGAGGTCTTATAATTAAAAATTAGTATCCATGAAATCAATTAAACTAGTATTCTCGCTCGTTCTGTTTTTCTTCCTTTTACCAAGTCAGGAAACCGAAGCCCAGGTCAGGCGAAATCGAACTGTCGTGGTCACTACAAAGGCAAACAAACGACAGATTCGCCGCGTAACGAGAAGACAGCTTAGACAGGTCAATCGTAGAAACCGCTTCAGAACATATCGCAGACTACCAGTGGGTACAAGGGCTGTGGTATATAGAAACGTCAACTACTATCCATTAGGTGGGGCTTATTACGTTAGACGAAACGGAATTTATGTTCGACAATTACCTCCAAGGGGTTTTCGTGTGGCCCGTCTCACAGGTCATTTAATTCGACTATCGGTACGAAACAACGCCTTCATTTACTCCAATGGAATATTTTATAAGGAAGTAAATGATGAATATGAGGTAGTTGATGCCCCTAAAGGTGCTGTTTTAGAAGAGTTGCCCGAAGAGGTTGAAGAAATGATCCTTGATGATATGACCGCCTACGAATTATACGATGTGCTTTATGCCAAGACTGAAAATGGGTATGAGGTAATTGGAACCTTGGATGAATTTGAAGAGTAGTCTTTTTGGAAAGTGGTCAAAAAAAACTTCCCCCTTTCGGGGGAAGCCTTCACCATCAATAGGTATAGTTTGGAAAGATTCGGGACGTTAAAGATGGCACCGAATTCCTTCACAAAAAATTAATAGTTGTCAAGTGCCCCTTTTTGTGGTGTAAAATAATCCCTTTTTGATGTAGCATCGATGAACGGTAAACCCTAATAAAAATAGGGCTTGGCAAGAATATCGACGAACTGCATATTTATAGGATAAATCCTACGTTTTTTAATGCTTGGAACAAAAAAAAGGAGCCGATTTCGACTCCTTTTTTCTAAGTGATTGATTCTTAATTACCTGTGTCAGGCAATAGCACTTTATTCAATACATGGATGACCCCATTATTGGCTTGCACGTCAACAACGATAATTCCGATATCATCGTTTCCTGCCCCGTCGGTAACATCGGCAATGTTATCTCCGGTACCTGGTAGGTTGATAACAATATTATCGCCTTGAAGTGTTTCAGGAGATATACCGTCGGTCAAGTCTCCGGACCTTACGTTACCAGCTACAACATGATGATTCAGTACATCGGTCAATAATCCTTCTTCGATATCCGAAACCATTTCCACTGAAAGCGCGGTCAATAGATTACCGAAAGCAGTATCGGTCGGAGCAAAAACAGTAAATGGTCCTTCACCACTAAGTACGGTAGCAAAATCGGTCATTG